>JAHZKS010000097.1 GCA_022600235.1 Alphaproteobacteria bacterium
AAATCACAGTAGCCTTCTGACCACAGTAACGGAATATTACATCTATTACATGAGATATTTCTTTATTAGTCATCAACCTATTAATGAGCTCAATATTTGTATTTTGGTTTTTAGGAAGCAACTCAGCAATCATTAACCTACCAGGAGTAGATTCAACTAATTTGATGACTTCATCGCCATTCTCATCTACTTGTACTATTCTACATTTAATTTTACTGTGCAAACTTACACTTTTTTCATCTAAAGCTTGCCTTACTTCCTGTAAATCAGTAAATGCTCTTCCCTCACCTTTTTCTCCTTCAATTTCTAAAGTTAAGTAGTAAATACCTAAAACCATATCTTGTGATGGAGTAATAATAGGCTTACCATTTGCAGAACTTAAAATATTATTTGTAGACATTACAAGAACTCTACACTCAATTTGAGCCTCTATTGATAAAGGCAAGTGAACAGCCATTGTATCACCATCAAAGTCAGCGTTAAACGGTCCACAAACTAAAGGATGCAATTGAATTGCTTTACCTTCAACAAGTAACGGTTCAAATGCCTGAATACCTAATCTATGCAAAGTAGGTGCACGGTTTAAAAGAACAGGATGCTCTCTAATAACTTCCTCAAGAATATCCCAAACCTCTGGTCTTTCCATCTCAACCATTTTCTTAGCAGCTTTTAAAGTAGGAGCTATACCGTACATCTCTAACTTAGAGTAAATAAATGGTTTAAATAATTCTAAAGCCATTTTCTTTGGCAAACCACACTGGTGCAATTTTAAAGTAGGCCCCACAACGATCACGGATCTACCTGAGTAGTCCACCCTTTTACCTAAAAGATTTTGTCTGAATCTACCACCCTTACCCTTAAGCATATCACTTAAAGATTTGAATGGACGCTTATTAGCATTCTTAACAGCCCTTCCTCTTCTACCATTATCAAATAATGCATCAACTGACTCTTGAAGCATTCTTTTTTCATTTCTGGTGATAATGTCAGGAGCTTTAAGCTCTATAAGTCTCTTAAGTCTGTTATTTCTATTGATTACTCTACGATAAAGTTCATTTAAATCTGATGCAGCAAATCTCCCACCATCTAACATTACAAGACGTCTAATCTCTGGCGGAAGAACAGGTATAACGTTCATCACCATCCACTCAGGTTTATTACCAGACTCAATAAAGTTTTCTACTAATTTTAATCTTTTAACTAGCTTCTTCTTCTTTGCCACAGAATTTGTAACACTGAGATCTTCTCTCATTTTTGATCTCAACTTTTCCAGATCTAAAGCTTTTAATAAAGTCTCAACAGCCTCCGCACCAATCTCAGCCTTAAAATTACCTTCACCATATTCATCTAACGCTTCTTGATATCTGTCTTCGTTCATTATTTCACCGACAGAAAGCATTGTAAGCCCTGGATCAGTTACTACATAAGATTCAAAATATAAAATCTTTTCAAGATCTTTAATAGCAATATCAAGCATAGTACTGATTCTAGATGGTAACGATTTTAAGAACCAGATATGAACAACAGGAGCAGCTAAATCAATATGCCCCATTCTTTCTCTTCTTACTTTAGCACTAGTAACTTCAACTCCACATTTCTCACAGATTACACCGCGGTACTTCATTCTCTTATATTTACCACAAAGACATTCGTAATCACTTACAGGACCAAAGATTCTTGCGCAAAACAAACCTTCTTTCTCAGGTTTAAAAGTACGATAATTTATTGTCTCAGGCTTTTTTACTTCCCCATAAGACCAAGAACGGATTTTCTCAGCACTCGCTATAGAAATTCTTAGTGAGTCGAAATCACGCTCGTTACTTTGGTAAAAAAAGTTATTTTTTGTCATACTTAAAACCTACACCAACTAAATTTATTTTACGTTTTCTAATTCTACATTTAGACACAAGGATCTTAGTTCCTTAATCATCACATTAAATGATTCAGGAGTACCAGATTCGAAGTTATTATCTCCTCTTACAATAGATTCGAATATTTTGACTCTTCCCACAACATCATCAGACTTCACTGTAAGCATTTCCTGAAGAGTATATGCAGCACCATAAGCTTGCAATGCCCAACATTCCATCTCACCAAATCTCTGACCACCAAAGTGAGCCTTACCACCAAGAGGTTGCTGAGTAACAAGAGAATATGGCCCTATAGATCTAGCATGTATCTTATCATCCACAAGATGATGTAGCTTTAACATATAGATATAACCAACAGTAATATCTCTATCGAAATACTCACCAGTTCTACCATCTATTAATTTTACCTGACCAGAAGTATTCACACCACTCATCTCAAGTATATTATCAATATCTTCAACTTTAGCACCATCAAATACAGGAGTAGCAAAGAAGATACCTTTAGAAAGTTTTCTAGAAAGATCCGTAACTTCATCGTCCTTAGCATCTTTTATAATTTTAACTAACTCTTTGTTATCACCATAAATTTTTACTAAAAACTCTCTTAATGCCTTTACAGGCTTATCACCATGAAGCATAGAATCTATTTTCTTACCAAGCGTAACAGATGACCAACCTAAATGAGTTTCAAGAATCTGACCAACGTTCATCCTTGAAGGAACACCAAGGGGGTTTAATACTATATCAACTACAGTCCCATCCTCAAGGTAAGGCATATCTTCTTCTGGCAATATTCTAGAAATAACACCTTTGTTACCATGTCTACCAGCCATCTTATCACCCGGCTGTAACTTATGCTTCATCGCAATAAAGATTTTTACTTCCTTCAATACACCTTGTGCTAGATCATCACCAGCTTGTATTTTCTCGATCTTACCGTTATATCTTTCAGTAATTTCTTTTACTGATGAATCATGCTTTTCCTTTAAAGCAGATAATTGCGTCATCTTACTTGCATTAGAAACAACTATTTGCCATAACTGAGCTTCTGATAAAGATTCTAACTTCTCAACTGTTAATTTTTCACCAGCTTTGATTCCTTTTGGACCACTCTTCAAAGTTTGGCCTTTTAGGATAGAAACAAGACTTGAGAATACAAAATCAGTAATAATTTGAATCTCATCATCCCTATCTTTTGTTAAACTTTGTATTTGATCTTTTTCTAAAGTCAAAGCCCTTTGGTCTTTCTCAATACCTCTTCTAGAGAACACTCTCACTTCTACCACTGTACCAGAAACACCAGGAGGAACATGCAAAGAACTATCTTTTACATCTGCTGCTTTTTCACCAAATATAGCTTTAAGCAATTTTTCTTCTGGAGTCATAGGAGACTCACTCTTAGGAGTAACTTTACCTACAAGTATATCACCAGGCTTCACTTCAGCACCTTTATATACTATACCAGTTTCATCAAGACATCTTAGACTCTCTTCACTAATATTTGGTATATCTCTTGTAATCTCCTCAGGACCTAGCTTTGTATCTCTAGCAACAACACTAAATTCTTCTATGTGTATAGATGTGAACACATCTTCCTTCACAATCCTTTCAGATATAAGTATTGAATCCTCAAAGTTATAACCGTTCCAAGGCATAAACGCCACAAGAGCATTTCTACCAAGTGCCAAATCACCTCTATCAGTACTTGGACCATCAGCTATCACTTCTCCTTTCTTCACTTGATCTCCAACTCTCACTAGAGGCTTCTGGTTTAGACAAGTGTTATAGTTAGATCTCTGGAACTTGATTAGGTTGTATATATTAACTTCAGGAGCTCCTTCTTCCTCATTCTCAGATTTCACAACAATTCTAGTGCTGTCTACTTTATCCACAATACCATCACGTACTGCTGTAATTGTCGCACCAGAGTCAGAAGCAACAATACCTTCAATACCTGTACCAACAAAAGGTGCCTCTGTTGATATCAAAGGAACTGCCTGCCTTTGCATGTTAGAACCCATCAATGCCCTACTTGCATCATCGTTCTCAAGGAAAGGAATTAAAGCAGTAGCAATAGAAACCAATTGCATTGGAGTAACATCCATAAAATCAATATTACTTGGCTCAGATAAAATAAATTCACCACTTCTTCTTGAACTTACTAAAGAGTCTGAAAAATCACCTTTAGAATTAATATTAGCGTTAGCTTGCGCAATAACAAAATCTTTCTCTTCAACAGCAGAAAGATAAACCACCTCATTAGTGACTTTACCTTTTACCACTTTTCTATAAGGACTTTCGATAAAACCATGTTGGTTCACTTGAGCAAAGGAAGCTAAACTATTAATAAGACCAATATTTTGTCCCTCAGGAGTCTCAATAGGACACACCCTACCATAGTGACTTGTATGAACATCACGAACATCCATTCCAGCTCTATCTCTAGTCAGACCACCTGGACCTAATGCTGAAAGACGCCTTTTATGTGTAATCTCTGATAGAGGGTTAGTTTGATCCATAAACTGTGAAAACTGAGAAGTACCAAAGAACTCTTTAATCACGTTTGCAAGCAACTTAGAATTGATTAAATCGTTTGGCATAATAGTATCAACATCCATAGACGCCATACGCTCTATGATAGTTCTTTCAAGACGAACAAACGCCAATCTGAATTGATTCTCAACTAATTCACCGACTGATCTAATTCTTCTATTACCAAGGTGATCAATATCATCTATTTCTCCAACACCGTCTTTTAGATTTACCAAGTATTGTATTATATTGATGATGTCTTCTTTCTTTAGAGTAGTATGCTCTTCAGGTGTTTTTAGACCCATTTTGGCATTAAGCTTAATCCTACCAACAACAGATAAATCATATCTATTACTATCAAAAAATAGAGATTCAAACAATGCTTCTGCAGCTTCAAAAGTGGTAGGTTCACCAGGTCTAACGACTCTGAATATATCTATTAAAGCCTCCTCTTTTGTTGCATTCTTATCTATCTTTAAAGTATTTCTTATGTAAGGACCAGTATTGTAGTGGTTTATATCTAGCACTTCTATAGACTTAATTTTCGCTTTCTCAATTTGCTCAATTAATTCTAAAGTTAGCTCATCACCAACAGTTAATGATAGCTCAGCATTCACTTCCAAATCAGACGCTAAAAACTTACCCACTAACTCTTCTGAAGACACGAGAACTTCTTTCAAACCATCGTCTTTCAGCTGCTTTATTGATCTTTTATTAAGCCTTGTATCTTTTTTAGCAACAACTTTTCCTGTCTTCGCATCTATCAAGTCTTTTGATAATCTAAATGACCTTGAATCATCAGGATTGAAAGCAGAAGACCATCCTTTGGAAACTTTATTTATAATAGCTTTTTTATAAAAGAAGTTATATATGTCTTGTGCAGACATGCCCATTGCCATTAGCAGTGTACTGACAGGCAATTTTCTTCTCTTATCTATTCTGAAGTAAAGAATATCTTTTGCATCAAATTCAAAATCAAGCCATGAACCCCTATAAGGAATCACATGAGCAAGATATAGATATTTCCCTGAAGAATGAGTTTTACCTTTATCATGATCAAAGAAAACACCAGGAGAACGATGCATTTGGGAGACTATAACACGCTCAACTCCGTTAATAACGAAAGTAGCATTATTAGTCATAAGAGGTACATCTCCCATATAGACTTCTTGCTCTTTTATTCCTTTAACATCTTTTGTGCCAAGGTCTGGATCTGTTTCCCAGATAACCAATCTAAGAGTAGCTTTTAAAGGAGCAACATAACTGATACTTCTTTGCTTTGATTCTTCAACATCATACTTTGGCTTATCAAGCCTATAGCTTGCAAACTCAAGAGTACAAGTACCCGCATAATCATTAATAGGAAAAACAGAGTTAAAAACTCCTTGTAACTCAGTATTCTTCCTCTCTTTAGGTGCAATATTACTCTGAAGAAACTTCTCATAAGATTCCTTCTGAATTTCAATCAGATTAGGTATTTTTGCAACCTGAGGAATTTTACTAAAACTTCTTCTCTGTATATTACGAACAAACAAATCACTAAACATTCAGCGTCTCCAAAAAAAATTAAAGCTATCTTAAATAATTATAAACAGCGAAAATAGGCTATTTAATCTCTACCTTTGCTCCTGCTGCTTCTAATTGAGCTTTCATTTTCTCAGCATCTTCTTTTGATACTCCTTCTTTAACTGTTTTAGGAGCACCATCCACTAGATCTTTAGCTTCTTTTAAACCAAGAGCATTATTTATAGCTCTAATTTCCTTAATAACATTGATTTTTTTGTCACCTGACGCAGCAAGAACAACAGTAAATTCTGTTTTTTCTTCTGCAGCAGCTTCACCGCCTGCGGAAGCACCACCTACTGCAGCTACAGCTACAGGAGCAGCGGACACACCCCACTTTTCTTCTAATTGTTTTGAAAGCTCAGCAGCCTCCATCACAGTCAATGTAGATAATTCATCTACTAACTTGTCTAATTTAGCCATTTTGTACCTCTTAAAATTAATATAATTAAATTAGTTTTCACCCTCTGAATACGCAGAAACAACTCTCACAACACTACTTGAAGGAGCTGTTAATACAGACGCTACTGATGAAGCAGGAGTCTGCAACAAAGAAATAATCTTTGCACGTAATTCGTCTAAAGAAGGCATCTTCGACAAAGTTTTAATACCTTCTAAATCTAGTTCTGAACCCTCTACGAATCCTTTAATAAGCTTTAGCTCTTCGTTTTCTTTCGAAAAATCTATAAGAATTTTAGCAACAGCTACAGGATCATTAGAGAGGGCAATAGCAGTAGGACCAGAAAAATTACTCTCCAAAGCAACAAAGTTACTATCTTTAAGAGCTAACTTAACAAGTCTATTTTTAACCACTATGAATTTTACACCAACTTCAAATAGTTTTGTACGAAGTTCAGTTACTTGTTTCACAGTTAATCCGTGATAATGCGTTATAATTAAAGAATTAAAATCTGTAAAATCTTGTGTTAATTCTTTCACTACCTCAATTTTTCTTTCTCTCAACATTTCTAAAACCTATTTTAGTACAGAGCTAAGTTCAACCCTTAAAGAAGGGTTCATAGTAGATGTTACATATACATTTTTTACATACGCCCCTTTACTTCCAGTGGGCTTCTCTTTTAACACAGCATCAACCAAGGCCGACACGTTACCAATTAATGCGTCTAATGTAAAGCTTAATTTTCCAATACCAGCATGAATTATACCTGCTTTCTCTGTTCTAAACTTCACTTGCCCCGCTTTTACCTTTTTAATAGCAGATTCAACATCCATTGTTACAGTACCCAATTTAGGGTTTGGCATTAAACCTTTTGTTCCCAATATCTTAGCAACCGGACTAATTTTTGGCATAACATCAGGTGTTGCTATACATATATCAAAATTAATTTTCTCTGCTTTAATATCCTCAATTACATCTTCTAAACCAACTATATCAGCACCAGCAGCTTTTGCCTTCTCTACGTTAGGACCTTTCACAATCGCGGCAACTCTAATTTTTTTACCTGTTCCATTTGGCATTTGAGCAACTCCCCTAACAAGCTGATCTGATTTACTAGCATCTACACCCAAGTTCATCACAATCTCAACAGTTTCATCAAATTTTGTTGCATTGTTATTCTTTAAAACTTCTAAGGCATCCTTAAGGTTATAAGATTTCATAGAGTCAAAAGAGTTCCTGATCTTCTCTATTCTCTTACCGCCTTTTACTTTTACTTTAGTACTCATCACAAACCTTTATAAAATTACTTTATTACCTGTATACCCATTGATTCTGCTGAACCCTTAATCATCTCAACCGCTGAATCAATAGTATTTGCATTCATATCTTTTAACTTTATCTCTGCAATTTCTTTTACCTGAGCCATAGTAACTTTTCCAACATGAGGTGTTTTTCTAGTTTCTGATGAACCTTTCTTTAAATTAGAGAATTTCTTTAAGTAATAAGACACAGGAGATGTCTTAGTAATAAAATCAAAACTTCTATCAGCATAAATAGTTATAACAACTGGTATAGGAGAATTAGGCTCCATAGATTTCGTACGATCATTAAACATCTTACAAAAATCAGCTATATTAATTCCTCTAGGACCTAAAGCAGTACCTACAGGAGGAGCTGGATTTGCTTTTCCAGCAGGAATATTAAGGCTAACTGTACCTTGTATTTTTTTCTTAGACATAATTATACTTTTGTTACTTGTTCAAATTCTAAGTCTAGAGGGGTAGCTCTACCAAATATTGTTACAGAGACCTTCAACCTCTTCTTAGCATCCTCTACATCTTCAACAGTTCCTAAGAAAGACTCAAAAGGACCATCTTTAATCTTCACAGAATCACCCACCTGAAACGCAGCCGCTTGAGTTCTAGCGATTGCACTTGTTTGAATCTGCTCCATAATAGTTTGCACTTCTTTCTCAGAAATTTCCTGAGGCTTACCATTCGCACCTAAAAAACCACCTACTTTTGGTATGCTTTTTATTGCATGCCATAAGTTATCATTCATATCCATTTTAATAAGAATGTAACCAGGCAAGAATTTCTTTTCTACATCAACCTTTTTTCCCTTTTTAATCTCAATAACTTTCTCAACAGGGATAATTACTTCACCTATACAGTCCTTTAGATTTTCTTTCTCAGCTTTTTCCTCTATAGACAGAACAACTTTTTTTTCCTGACCAGATAAAGACTGCAATATATACCACTTCATAATATCTATAATCTCAAATTTGAAACAAAATTCACAAAACGAAATATCAAAAAGTCAGACAAAACAAACAAAAGAGAAAAAACAATTACTACAACCAAAACTACACCCGTAGAAATAATTGTCTCCCTTCTAGTAAGCCAGGTCACTTTTGACACTTCCTGCTTAACTTCTCCAAAAAACTTAAAAATCTTACCCATCATCTTCAACCAAATTTGGCAGGAGCGAAGGGAATCGAACCCCCAACCTCCGGTTTTGGAGACCGGCGCTCTACCAATTGAGCTACACTCCTATCATAAAACTAACCTTTAATCAAGGAATTTTATTTCAAAATTTTAGAGACGACACCAGCTCCAACTGTTCTACCGCCTTCTCTTATTGCAAATCTTAATCCTTCATCCATAGCTATAGGCGCTATTAATGATACCTTCAACTTCACATTATCACCTGGCATTACCATCTCT
>JAHZKS010000098.1 GCA_022600235.1 Alphaproteobacteria bacterium
ATATCGTAGATATGAAAAAGTCACAGATTGATAAAGGTAAGTGGATCTCTGCATTGCTTCAGAAAAAAGTGACACAATATTTATCAGAAGACAAGCAAGTGATGTTGTTTCTGAATAGAAGAGGGTATGCGCCTATAACATTATGTAAATCATGTGGCCATAAGGAAGTGTGTAAAGATTGCGCTACTTTCTTAGTAGCGCATAAAGGTAGACAGAAACTCATATGTCATTATTGTGGTTATAGTAAGAATATAGAAGCAGATTGCTCTGCATGTGATGAGAAGGGTAGTTTGATAAATTGTGGACCTGGTGTTGAAAGAATTGCTGATGAGGTAAAGTTATTATGGCCTAATGTGAAAAGCATTATAGTAACAAGAGATACAGTGTCTCAAGATACCCAAGCTGACATATTAAATCAGATCACAAGTAAAGATGCCAAGATTATAATCGGTACACAAATACTTAGCAAAGGTCACCATTTCCCATCTCTGGATTTAGTGGGGATTATAGATGCAGATATAGGTTTGTTTGGCGCTGATTTGCGTGCTTCAGAGAAAACATTTCAGCTTTTAACTCAGGTTAGTGGTAGAGCTGGTAGAGAAAATAATGGGGAAGTTGTAATACAAACTTACTATCCAGATAACCCGATACTTAGTGCTATCAAGGAAGGGAATAGAAAAGAATTTTATGAATTAGAGGTAGATTCAAGAAGAAATATGAATATGCCACCTTTTGCAAGATTAGTATCTATCATTATAAGTGGAAAAAATGAAAAATATGTGAAAGATTTCTCTGATAGTCTATCTAGAGTCATTGACTATGATAAAAAGATTGTGGTCCTTGGGCCTGTAATAGCTCCTATGTCTTTTGTTAGAGGAAGATTCAGATATAGATTTCTAGTGAAGAGTGCACCTGGAATAAAAGTGCAGGCATATATTAGTAGGTGGTTGAGCAAAAATTCCACACCTGGAAGTTTGAGATTAAAAATAGATGTGGACCCATATAACTTTATGTAGTTGTTTTTGGTGTTAAAAAAATTAAGGCATTCAGAGTTGATTCTAAATGCCTTAAATAAGTAAATTATAGTTTCCTAAAATTCTTCATTAGGTACTGTTGGCATTTCTCCTAATAGTACATCATTTTCTTTGTCATCATATAAATCTATTATACAATTTCCTTCAAACGCTGTTCTGTAAGATGCGGTACCAGTATCAAGTAATTTTTCGAACCAATCTCCGTTAGTTTTTAATTTAGCTGCAGCATAAAACATAGCGTTATCAGAGTAGTGTCCACCAACTGCAATAGCGGCAGATCCTGCGTAGCGCTGAAAAGCTACAAAACTGAAAGGACCACTATTAGTGTCACTGCTGTCACATTTTGTAGTATATTTTATAGCTATAGCGGAACGTTCCATATCATCTATAAATTTTACCACAGGGCCTTCTTCAAAAACCTTATCGTTTGGGTTTAATCTATCAATGTAATCTATTCCAAGCCAACTATCATTATAAGTAACTGTAGGTATTTTGTCGCACAGACTTCTTCCTAGGTCTTCAAGTAAAAAACAAGTGAATTTTGACATGCTTATATTCTCGTTTAAATTAAAAAGTAATAACTATTATACACAAAAGTTAATTAATGTATACAAAAAAAGGGGGTTCCATTAATTTTTTTTTCATGTTATACACAAAAACATAGTGTGAGCAATTCGCGCTAATGTCTGAGCAAACTATTGCTTAATCATTTGTTTATGCTTAGTAAGTATCCGCTGGTTTCTAGTTTGCTTCCAATTAAAACAGCGATGCACGAGCATATAAATGCTGGTATGATCTCGTATATAGAGAAGAGCTCATGATAGCCAGCTAGATTTTTCCATAATATTACTACTAACCCACCTGTTATTATGCCGAAGACAGCGCCCAGTTTTGTCATGTTTTTCCAGTATAAAGACATAATTATTACTGGTCCAAATGATGCTCCGAGACCTGCCCAAGCGTAGGCTACAATGCTTAGTATGTTACTTTTAGGGTTGTAGGCTATTGTAGTAGCGGCAATCATTATGAACAATACAGCGGTTCTGTTTAGCACAAGTCTGGTTTTATCTGTGAAATCTTTTTTCGAAAACTGTAGTGATATATCTTCAACTATGGCACTAGAAGATGCCAGTAATTGTGCGGAGACGGTGCTCATAATAGCTGAGAATACCGCTGCAAGCAGTATTCCTGATGCCCATGTAGGGAATAATAAATCTGCACTTTTGAAGAAGACAGTTTCTGGATTTTCCAATGGGTTTTGTGCAAATAATGCTGTTCCAAAAAGTCCAACGAATGCTGCGCCAGCTAAAGCTAAGATCATCCATGTCATACAGATTTTTCTTGAGTTATCAATTACTTTAGATGATTTTGCGGACATGAAGCGTAGTAATATGTGTATTTGTCCAAAGTAACCTAATCCCCATCCAACCATAGATGTAATACTGATTGCATCATTGCCTTTGAATGGGTTAGAGAAATTAATATTATTTAGTGCTAATGTATCAAATGTTTCTTCTATTCCTCCAAAGTGGTGTATAGCCACTACTGGAACTGCTATTATAGCTATAAGCATGAGTATCCCTTGGAATACATCAATCCAACTAATAGCTATGAAACCTCCTATAGATGTATAGATTACTATAATTATGGCACTTATTAGAAGTGAATAGTGATAATCTATATTAAATTCATTTTGCACTATTATTGAACAAGCTATAAGCCCTGATGATGTATATACAGTGAAAAATATAAGTAATATTATTCCTGTTGCTACTCGTATTGAGTTGGTGTCATCTTTAAACCTATTAGATAGATAGCATGGAATTGTAAGTGCATTTCCATATTTTTCTGTGTAATTGCGTAATCTATTTCCTACAAGTCTCCAGTTTAAATATGCACCACCAATTAGGCCAATAATCATCCATAATGTAGAAGCTCCAGATATAAGTATTGCGCCTGGAAGAGCCATCATAAGCCATCCGCTCATATCAGAAGCTCCTACTCCAAATGCAGTAGTATAGGTGTCTAAGCTTCTGTTTCCTAAAAGGTAATCAGATGTAGTTTTCGTGCGTTTTGATGCTATAGCACCTATTAAATATATGCCGAAAATATAGAATAAAAGAACAATAATTTTCATTTTAGAAGGTATAGATACACTTAACGCTTGATATGTATAATTATAATCTGCATAAAAAGCTTTTTATTGAAGTATTATAGGCGTTATGATAATTTAAGTCTCAACTAAGTCAATGTTTTTAATATATGACTACTAGCTCCAGGGTTGTGCAAAAATATTCTACGGCGATATTTTTAGCTGCTAAGAAACATAATAAAGAGAAAAAGATCTCAAAGGATTTAGATCTATTAGTAAGTATATTCAAAAATTTTCACGCAGAGATTAAGTTAATTAATAATCCTATATACCCTGATAGGGTTCGGTTAGATTTTATAGAGAAATTATCGAAAAAGAATAGGCTTGATAAATTAACTAAAAATTTCTTGGGTATTCTTTCTGTGAAAAAAAGACTAAATTTAATCTCTCAGATTGCAGAAAATTTTAATGATATCAAATGTAAAGAAGATGGTTTAGAGAAGGTTGAGGTCGTATCTACATTACCTTTAACATCTAAACAAAACCAAGAGATTGAAGATTTTTTCAAAAAGAATTTTAAGAAGAAAATAAGAATTAACAATACTATTGATCCAAATATTATAAGTGGAATAATGATAAAGATAGGTGCTGTAATATTTGATAATTCTTTATTGAATAAAATAACTAGACTGAAGCTTTTTATTGATCAAGGGATTTCTACGAAGCAGTAATTTACAAGAGATAGGTATAAAAAATGACAACAAAATTTCCGGAAGTAGCTAGTATTATCAAAGAACAAATTGAAGGATTTGATTCTGGAGTGGAATTTAAAGAGGTAGGTCAGGTTGTTTCAATCGGTGATGGTATTGCCAAAGTATATGGGCTAGATCGTGTCGAATATGGAGAGATGGTAGAGTTTGAAAATGGGTCAAAAGGTATGGCTCTTAATCTTGAACAAGATTCTGTGGGTATAGTTGTATTTGGAGATGTGGCTAATATTAATGAAGGAAGCTACAGAAACAGGTCCTAGGGTATGCTAATTATCAGGGGTGTGGTTATTTGTAGCTCATGAACTTTTTGTGTCATGTTAGGAGATCATGCTTTATTTGACCTATGACC
>JAHZKS010000099.1 GCA_022600235.1 Alphaproteobacteria bacterium
AACCACGAGATCCCATTCCGAACTCGACCGTGAAATCATGCAGCGCCGATTGTACTACGTCTTAAGGCGTGGGAGAGTAGGTCACTGCCAGGCTTATTAAGCGAATATATTTTTTCTTTTTCTTACTTTTCTATGAAAAATAATACCCCAATAATCAGAAAAATAATCAAAACAGAACATTTCTATTTGAAGCCTTTTGATTCTGTAAAAGATTTCGATTTATCTTATAATCTTTGGAATGACGAGGATGTGCTGAAATCAATGGAATGTCCAGCATGTTCAAAGCAAGACATTGTAGAAAAGCTTGATAGATATAAATTCTGGATGGATAAATTTGGATTCACAAACTTTGCTGTTTTTGAAAAGAACTCAGATGACTTTGTTGGCTCTTCTGGTATGTCTTTATTCCATGATCCTGATAACAATAGAAACCAACTCCAACCAATAAACTCAAGCAAATATCTCAATAGCGATATTGAGTTAGGATATGTCTTGCATAAGAAATATTGGGGGAAAGGATATGCATTTGAACTCGCTAAAGCTTGTGTAGAACACATTTTTCATAATTATTCAGATATAAATAGGATTGTAGCGGTTACAGTTGTAAATAATATTGCATCACAAAAAATATTATCAAAATTAGGGTTTCAATTTGTTGCTGATATCAAAAGCAAAGAATATGGTAAAGAGAAGTCTTATGTTTTAAATAGATAATATATTCTATCCTAAAAAGATAGTTTATTTTAATGCAAATTCTTATTGATTATCCATCTTATCTTTGCTATATCATTAATATTAGTAAGTTATATGAAGAGATCTAAAATGCTTAATTATAGATTATTATTTAGCATTTTACTTTCTATAACTGCCATATTTTTATCTTACTTTTTGATAGACTATTACTCTAAACCAGTATTGAAGGTCAAATTCTTAAATGACTTTCCACGCCCTGATAAAAGATCTCTTCCATCAATAATAGATGATATTGTAAAGGAAAAATATAGAGTTGTATCATCTGATAATGATTATGATTTAGTTTTTGATGACCCTTATGATAAAGATGATATTAATAATAACAATATTGATCAAAGTGCATTAAAATTTTTTTATACTCCGGAAGCTGTAAAGCCAGATCTCAATAAATATGATCTATCTATAGGTTTTGATTATATTAATCATCCTAATTACATACGTTTGCCATATTATTATTTTGTTAAGAAATTTCAAAAAAGATTGCATACACAATATGATAGAGAAAAAGATTTAGGAAAGTGTAATCCTAATAAAGAACATTTTGCATGTTTCTTAGTTAGTAATAATACCCCACATGATGGAGTGCTCGCACGTAATAGTATATTTCATAAGTTATCTAAGTACAAACATGTTCTTAGCGGTGGTCGTCTTTTTAATAATACAAGGCATCCGTTAACCTCAAAAGAAGCAAGGGAAATATTGCCTACATGTAAGTTTGTTATAGCTTATGAAAACCAAACGCATGATGGCTATATAACAGAGAAACTTTTTCAGGCTTATTATGCTGGTGCGGTGCCAATCTATTATGCGTCTGACACGGCTGTATCTGATATTAATAAAAAAGCTATTATCAATGCCAAAGATTTTTATGATGAAGATGCTTTAGTGGAGTATATTAAAAAAGTAGATAATGATAGTAATATGTATTGTGAAATATGGAATAATAATATTATCAATAAAGAAGAGAAAAGTTATATTTTTGTGAAAGAAAAGTTAAGACAAAAAATTCATTCAGTTTTAAATTCCAAGTTGCGTAAGAGTTAGTTAATTGCCAGGCTTATTAAGCGAATATATTTTTCTCTATTTTCTTTCCTTGTTTTTCTTTGCTGAAACCTTCTTTATTTTGACGAAAAGTCTTCTTGATTATTAATTTGATATTTACTATAAAATTGATATTAGTAAATTATATGAGGAGATCTAAAATGGTTAAATGTAGTAAAGAAGCTTATAACAGATGTATGACTTATATGCCTATGACATCCAGCCTAATTTTGGGAGCAGTTGGTGCTAAAGTGTTACCTGTAGCATTCAAAAATGGAGTAATATTTACACTATGTTCTTCACCATTTGTTATGCCACTTGCGGCTTTATCAGCTATTGCAGTCGATTGGACTGCGGATCCAATATGTCAAACTTATGCCACGATGTCTCATTATATCGGTCCTGCGGGTTTGAATGATGAAGGAGATGTTGACTGTTTTTAACTAGACATCAATCTAAGTTTTTATACAAAAAAGGTCTGAGTTTTTTTTCTTAGGCCTTTTTTGTAGTTCGTAAAAAATATACTATAATTAGTTGAGTATTAAATGTTTCAGTGCTTATTCAAAATATTCTTACTATTTTTAACTTTGATAGTAACTTGCGCTATGAAACATTCTGATGTAAATCTATATGATAAATCACGTTCCAGAAATATTCCTGTTGCTGTCTACTTGCCTAAAAACACTGAAACTAAGTTACCTGTAGTGATTTTTTCTCATGGTTATCAAAAGCAGATAGACATGGTAGATGGGCAATTAGAGTATAAAAAATATACTTATTTAGCAGAATATTTTACTAATAAAGGATATGCTTTTATCTCAATCCAGCATGATATCCCTGGAGATACGGATGGGATTGAGAATATAGATCCAGACCTACCAAAAGTAGATGCGCGGAAGCATCTATGGATCAGAGGAGAAGAGAATATCTTCTTTGTTATAA
The DNA here is from genome assembly GCA_022600235.1 of Alphaproteobacteria bacterium. Taxonomy (GTDB): domain Bacteria; phylum Pseudomonadota; class Alphaproteobacteria; order Rickettsiales; family JABSSG01; genus JAHZKS01. The sequence goes on from JAHZKS010000099.1 coordinate 2,737, forward strand.
ATGAATTAACTAAGCAAATTCCAGAAATAAATTTTAATAATTTTATTATTTCTGGGCATTCAAATGGAGGTGATATTTCTAAATATTTTGCTAATAATAATACCGAGATGGTTACACATGTTATCTCTTTTGATGGTAGAAGATGTCCGCTAGGAGAAAATAAAAATCTAAAATTGCTTATGTTCGAAGCGATTGATACGTCGACGGATGTCGGAGTTATTCCCGATGAAGGAACTCAAGAACAGCCAAAGCGATTTAATCTTGAGTGGGTTACAATAAAACCGAAAAACGCTATGCACATGAGTTATAGCGATGTTGCTATCACAGATGAAATCAAAAATGCTATCTACAAAGGCCTAGATTTCTTTTTGTAGTTAGAACTTTGCCTCTACATATTGTTTGACGTTATATAAGGCTCTAATGATTTTAGATTTTACTCTAAATACATTGTCTTGATACTCAGGAATACTGCTTACCACACCTTCAAACCCTAAATTGAATTTCCGGGTTTTATATTACCCTTTTCTTGACATATA
>JAHZKS010000100.1 GCA_022600235.1 Alphaproteobacteria bacterium
AACAGCGCCTCCTCCAATGCATTATATTGTTTATGACAAATCTGGTAGAAGCATTGTCATAGAACCTCTTGGAGAATCTCTAGTCGTTTATGAGAATGGATTGGGTGTGATCACAAATTCTCCAACTTTTGATTGGCAATTGACCAATCTCAGTAATTATATTAACCTAAGCCCCTATAATATTAATTCCCTTCAATTGCGAAACTTTAAATTAGAACCTTTCGGTCAGGGCACCGGAATGATTGGTTTGCCTGGAGACTTCACTCCTCCTTCAAGATTTGTACGGGCAGCCTTTTTCTCTTCGGCAGCGACTCCTTGTGAAAATTCTGAAGAAGCTTTAGAACAAACCTTTCATATTCTCAATCAATTTGACATTCCTAAAGGAATAGTTCGGCAAAGAGAGCGAGGAGAAATTTCTTATGATCACACTTTATTGACATCAGTGAAAGACCCACAAGCTTTGAAATACTTCTATCGCTCCTATCACAACCAAGCTATTCAATATATTGATCTTCATCAATTTGATTTGAATGCAAAAACTATTAAGGCAATAAAAGTGCAAGGAAAGCAACAAACACTGGATGTATCTTCTTCGCTACGATAAGCCAATCTACAAAAATTTGGTATTCGTTCAGAGGGAGACAGATTGTATTGCGTATATCCATGCTTTACGTTGAAGAACATGAGGCAAAGGACTCCTGTTTAAATGGGTGAGCTAAATTTAACTTGAATTAATATTTTCTTAGGCAAAATATAAGTTTATTGTTTACTGTCTTGGCAAGAAAATCAAACCCTTTTAAGGATGTTATGACCTGTCTATACGAAAAAATTGGTGGTAAGGATGCAGTGAATGCCGCCATTGATATCTTCTATGAGAAGGTGTTAGCTGATGATCGAATTAAGCATTTCTTTGATGGAGTTGATATGGCTAGACAGCGCGGAAAACAGAAAGCGTTTTTAATGTATGTCTTTGGTGGGCTTAATAAATATTCAGGCAAAAACATGCGTGAGGGACATGCTCATTTGGTAGAGCGCGGCCTCAATGATAGTCATTTCGATGCTGTTGTGGAAAACCTAGCAACGACGCTAAAGGAACTCGAAGTGACAGATGATCTTATTTCTGAGGTAGCTAAAGTCGCAGAATCTACACGGAATGATGTGCTAGGAAGGTAATTTCTTCGATAAAGTAATAAATACTTGATGTATCTTCTTTGCTATGATAAGCCAATCTACAAAAATTTGGTATTCGTTTAGAAGACAGATTGTATTGCGTATACTAATCCGAAATTCAGGTTATAAAGAGAAAGTTAAAAAGAAACTCAGGTTTTAGTTGTAATCATTTGAAATCATACCTAGGCTTTATATTGAAGAAAATGAGGCAGTCAAACATGCGTAGATACCACCATTATGGAATTCCAACGAAGGAAAAAAGACCGGACGAAACTCTTGTTGAGGTAGAAGGATTTAATTTTTATTCAACACCTTTTGAGGGCAATAAATGGCATATTCAATGGCACCGTTTTCCTGAGGGTCATGGGTTTCCAGAATTAGTAACTCAAGTTCCGCATATTGCATTCCAGGTGGATGATTTAGATGAGGAACTCCAAGATGCTAAAATACTTTTTGGTCCTTATAGCCCATTAGAGGGTTATCGTGTTGCTATGATTGAAGAACAGGGGGTTCCAATTGAACTAGTGGAAACTGAACTGACGGATGAAGAATTATCCTTGCTTGAGCAGAAAGAATTTAATAAATAACTCATTACAAGCTTAGACAAAAAAACAAGGATTTAAAGTGAAGAAAAAGATTGCTCTTGTTACTGGAGCTAGCAGTGGTATTGGTAAATCTGTATCTATATTTTTAGCAGAAAATGATTATTTTGTAATTTTGCTAGCCAGAAACGAAGAAAGATTAAAAAATGTTAAAGATCAAATTGAAAAAACTAATAATTCTGCTATATATTATTCTGTGGATGTTTCAAATTCAATGGAAATTCAATCTTGCGTAAATAATATTATATCGAAATATGGACATATAGATCTGTTATTTAACAATGCGGGAATTTTAAAACAAGGTACCATAACATTGTCTGACAATGAAATAGATGAACTGTTAAAAATAAATCTAAATGGAGCTATTTATGTTGCAAAATACATCGCGGAACAAATGAAAAAACAAAAATCTGGTTATATAATTAATATGTCCTCTATGGGAGGAAAAACGGCGGCTTCTTTTGCTGGTATATATGCTGCATCCAAATTTGGATTATCTGGATTTAGTGAAGCTTTGGCTAAGGAAATGTCCAATTATAATGTAAAAGTTACCAATTTATATCCTCATATGACTGCTACCGAAATGACGGTAAAGAGAAAATTTAAACCAGAAAAAATGATACAAACCGATGATATTTGTAAAACGATATGGTATTTATTAAATCTAAGTAAAAATGCAGTACCATTAGAAGTTGCTATTCACTGCATGGCTTTTATTAAAAAGAATGCCTTAGCTAGTTATAAAATGTATGGATTTAAATAAAATTATATTTTTTGAACTAAAATGAGAAGGCCAGGATTAACTCCTGGCCTTCTCATTTTGGAAGTGAAGAGACAAGTTCAAAACGTTTGATTGGGAATTACTTGCTCATTCAATGCCTCCTTTAGTGCAATGTGATTAGATTTATTTCTTGATAGTTGTCTAAACATATAGAAATTTATTTAATAATCTCGGTTGAGGCAGACTATGTTCTAAGGTGATAGCTTGATTCAAAAGAAAGCTTTTTTTTATTTATGGATATGTTAAATTCCTCCTTGATCAACTAATTTATAAGGTTTTAACATGAATCTCAGCACAACCATTCATACAACTGATTCCAGTAGATGCGAGATATCCTTGCCTCCTTCATGTGAATATCGAGATAATAAAACCAATGAACTATTGGCTAACTGGTCCAACGAAGATAAAAAAACTCCTGTACTAGAATTTTTCACAACAGACAGCTTTAAAATGGGTGTGGCTCAAGCAGGAATTTTAGCACCGCAAATTCAGGCGGTTTATAGAATTCAGCTAGAAGTGATGAAAGAGCAATGCAAAAAGACATCTCCATCAGATAATTTATGTGACCGTGTAAACACTTTATCACTACCCGACAATTTTAAAGAGGAATTAAAAGGAATTTTATCTGGTTTGAAAGAAACCCTGAGTTTAGAGTCTGAGAATTTTTCTTTAAAAAATTTTAGTGCAATTCATAATTGCACGCATATAAACAATTTTATAGGTGAAGAGATTCATCCATTAACACACCTTTTCTTTACTCGAAAACATAATATTGCTTCTACGATGAGTGATTTTCCTGAATGTATTGAGATGAAAACTTATCCAGGATTTATCGGAGTCATCTCTGCTTCAAATAACTGTAAACTTTCACTTAAAGTTGAGAAATTTGGTTCCACAATATTTACCAAAGGGATATCTCCTAGTTTGTACGCAAGACAGACACTTGAGCGTTGTCGTTCTTTGGAAGATATAGAGTGGGATATTTATGGCGTTCAGGACCCTGATTATAAGCCTGCAAATTCACACATCCTTGTGGCTTCTGATTATACGGGTAGTTCGTCATATTCATTTTACGGTGACGGTTCTTACAAGTATGCAAAACACTAGGAATCTACACAGTAAATTGTTCAGTTTTAGATATACAACCGCTTATCAATGCTAATTAAGATTTTATGGTGGGGTCAGGCTTGACATTCGAACATTCATGCGATTCTATAAAGAAAAGGCCAGGATTAACTCCTGGCCTTCTCATTTTGGAGGTGCTTGGACGCGTTCAGCACTTTTGATTGGGCTGGAATGAGCGTATTTCCTCCGTTGAAAGACCTTTTATTGGCAGTGTAATAGTTGCTACTGCTGAGATTTTGCTTCTATCACTCTATCGAATGCACCACGTAAGCTGATCACAGCAATATCTAGAGATTCGACAGCCGTTTTGGAGGCTCTCGCACCGTGTCCGGCAAGGTTGTTTACTCCCCACTGGCAATAGACGTTAGTAGGGACGTCTGCGGCTCGCAATTAGACTGGCAGTTTCTTTGCTTGCTTGAATAGGATACCATTTTTTACGCCCAGTTGTTTGAGATGGGTATCATTTTTTGTTGAAGTGTAGGCTCTATCGGCATAGGCCATGTCTTCATCTCCGACAACAAGTTTCTTAAAACACTGGCTGTCATGAACATCAGCAGGGGTAAAGACTTTCTTTCTAATCACACCACTGTGCTGATCTACCCCGATGTGCATCTTATAACCAAAGTAACTTTTGTC
>JAHZKS010000101.1 GCA_022600235.1 Alphaproteobacteria bacterium
CTCATAAAAAGGAAGAAGAATATGAACATAAGTTACTTTCTAGTATGACTTTAGCAATTCTTTTTACGTCATTTGGGACAGTATTTTTTGTATTTATATATGAGTATATATTAACCTTAATGGATATGGTGAAATATTAAGCATGGATAAGAAGCTACTTTTTAATATATTTTTGATATTAATATTTGTGTATTCTGCTTTTAAGTACGATGGGTTTGAATATTTCTTTCTGGGAGCTTTTGTTTCTGGAGTGGTAGTATTGATGGCTTTGCTGCTATCATCTTTTATTAAAAAAAATAGTGATTATTATGATAAAAATACTTAGTGAATTACTATTGCATCCTGGAATATTCTTAATACTGTCGTATTTAATCGCTTATTTATTCCAAGGTAATTCAAGAAAAACATTTATAATTATAGCACCTATAGTGGCAATGTTTTTATTACTGATTACAGTTGGCTATGGTAGTTATGAATTTTTCATTTCTTTTGTATTCCTTATAGTCCTTTGGGCGGGTTGCTTGTTGGCATATACTGGTAAGGTTAATGATAAAGAGAATGCACAATTAGCATTGCTTTATTTTGGTGCAGCAATAGCAGTTATAATCACTTCTAACCTTTTCTTAATCTTTATATTCTTTGAGATTATGCTTGTTGCGGCAACATTTATGATTTTCAACGGGAAAAACAGGCTTTCTTCTGTTGCAGGTATCACATATTTCAAATTTCATATTTTAGCTGGAATATTATTTTTAATAGGAAGTATTACCTATTATGCAGAGTATGGAAATTTCCAGATTGCTTTACAGAATTTTTCTGAATTTTCTACTCTGACCAAGCAGATAATAAACATAGCAATACTACTGAGCTTGCTCATAAATATTGCTACTCCTCCATGCTCATATTGGCTAATAGAAGGGTATGCTGCTACTACTCCGTCTGGTAGCGTTTTTCTCTCTGTAGCTACAACAAAAGTTGCATTGTTTCTAATGGCAAAGCTATTTCTAGGGTTTCAATATCTTATATATATAGGAATTTTTATGGGGGTATACGGTATTTTGTATGCTGCGTTGGAGTCGAATATTAGAAGAATATTAAACTTTAGTATAATAAGTCAGTTAGGTATTATACTAATTGCTATAGGTATAGGTGGAAGCAGTGGATCAGAAGCTGCTATATTTATGATTGTCACAGAATCTGTATATATAGGCCTATCAATGGTTTGTGCTGCTATATTATTCTTTGATTCAGGATCAAAGAGGTATTTTCAGATGAATGAAACATTTGGAGTAAGCGCTATGATAATATGTAGTATTGTAGCGTTTGCTTCTATCTCTTCTATGCCTTTTACTCCAGGATATGTCGGAAAATATTTATTATATAAAAGTGAGTATGTAATTTCTAATCCTTGGCTAAAATACACTATTTCTTCGTTAACTGCAGGAATTACATTTTCTGTAGGAATAAAAATTCCAATGTTTGTATTTTGTAAAAAGAATCATGATAAGTCAAAAGAAGAGAAGCCACGTAGATTTACTTATGCAAGAAAAGCTTCTTTGATTAGTTTAACATTGCTGACTTTATTGTTTGGTATTTTTCCTGAAATTATAACAGGTAAGAAGATAGAGTTTTTTGATCAAATCTTCTTTAACCATTCATCTTTATTGCTAGGTTCTTTTGCAGGGTTCTTCCTATTAGGTAAAATATTGGCTGTAAAAAAGAAATATGCTTTATTGGAGTTTGAGTGGATGTATAGATATGTTTTTATGAAAATATACAGATATATAGAGTCTCGTATACTAAGAGTAGTAAAATTTATATCAGAAGATTTTATGAATATATTGAAAAGAATCTATGATAATATGGAGGTGTGTTTTGGAGAATCAGGTACTCTTGTTTCTATAAAATCTCAAAGAAATATCACTTTATTGATAGTTTTGATCTTAATTTTGTTAATAGTTAAACTATAGAAAGTTCTACTCTTGATATAAGTTTCTGCTGATATTATATTGTAACGTGCATCGGGGTGGGTGTTTTGGGAGAGGTCATCGATCTCGATGCATAATATCAAGAATATCGTGTTGTTTATTAGTTTTATAACAAGCTGACTAGTTGCTTAACTTGTGTTAAGCTCCTTAGTGTGTTTTTATTTAGTTTAGTTATGGCTAATCCTACTAGTACTCTTTTTTTAGATCTTTTTGCTAAGAATGGTATAAAGACTCACAGGGCATCTCTTAGAAATAATGGAGATTATGTAGTGTTAGTTCATGGTTTGCTGGGTGGTCCTTTTTCTATGAAGAAGATAGAGTATTATCTTAATTCATATGGATTTCAGGTGTTAAATTTTAAATGCTCTATGAAGAAATATTCAATCCCAGCTATTGCAGATGAGTTCTTACATGATTTTATTAAAAAACATTGTTTGGATAAAACGAAGAAGATCCATTTTGTGACACATTCAATCGGTGGAATATTAGTTAGAGATTACATACAAAAATACAATAGCATGGTTGGTAGAGTTGTAATGCTTGCGCCTCCTAATGATGGAGCTCAGATGTATGTTAGTTTTGCAAAAATACCTGGCAATGAATGGATACTTGGTGTTTCTGGAAAACAAATTGCTAATAAAAAATATCTCAATATTTTGGGTGATAAGGTGAATTTTGATTTAGGTGTGATTGCAGGTAATAAAAGTATCAATCCATTTTCTTCTATAATATTTAAGAGAAAAAATGACGGTGTAGTATCGGTGAGTAGTACAAAAATCACTGGTATGAAAGGCCATATAGTAGCTCCAACATCTCACTATTTTATGCTTTTTAATGATGATGTTATAAGGCAAATATTGAATTTTTTAAGCAGAGGAAAATTTGATAAATAATAATCTACTATTTTTGTCTATTGGATTTTTTTTGACCAAGGCATAATAACCACCCAATCATAAACCATAGAGGTGCTGCATACCAATTTTTGAAGAATCCAGAAGATGGTATTGGAAGAAGTTTCATTATGATTGCAATAAAGCAACCAATAGCTATTGGTTGTATTAACTTGCCTATTTTCTTGTACTCGAAGTAATTAGTAAAAAACGTTCTTGCGATATTAAAAAACAAGTATAGAAATATTCCTAATCCTATTATTCCAGTTTCTGCAAATAATTCTATATATATATTGTGAGGATGGTATCTACAAAAGTCGGATATCTGGTTGCAATGAGATTCAAAATGCATTGGTCCTATGCCAAATAACCAATTTTTATAACCAATCTCTATCCCTGTATTCCATAACTTTCCATATGGTGATTCTGAGTAATGTTTAGCTGTTTCTAATATAGAAAAGAATTGTCTTTGGATAACATCATGCAAGTCTGATGTGTATAGCGTGATTAGTAATATGAGCGCGATAATTGGTCCTATTATAAGTATCTTTTTATCGTATGATGATAAAAGTATAATTAATACGGTTATTCCAATTGTTATTTGGATTAATGCGCTACGTTCATTGCTTAGGAACACAATGAGATACGTTGCCCCACAAAAAATAATTGGCAAAATAACTTTCTGTCTTTGCGAGATCTTATAAAAAAGTACAGAGAGTACTGGTATAGATAGTACCATTATAGTAGATCCTAATACTTTCTTAGAAAATGGTCCTGTTAACCTATAGTAACCACCAACTTCTTTCTCTGTTGTGTGGCCGAATATATCTATACCTGTAAAAAACTGTAGGTAACCATCTAGTACTAAGAATCCAACTGATATCATGAGTGAAGATAGTAAATTCTTATTTGCATTTTCGTAATTACTTACGAGTTTATGTATGCACAAAGCAAATAATGGGAATCGAATAAATGGTATAGATTTTTTTAGAGCTAATATTATGTCATCTGAAAATATTGATCTGATGATTAGGTACAGCCATAATATAACTGCAAGTAAGAACCATTTTTCTTTAGCAGGAGAGAAATCTTTTTTGATTGCACAAAGTATGAAAAATAGAATAGCAACTAGTGTTAAATTTACATCTGCTACTCCACGTCCTAATGCTATTGAGATAGGGGTAAAAATTGTAAGCCAATAGCAAGATTCTGATATGAGTTTTTTAATACTTAACATCTGATATTAATGACATTAGTTTCTGCATATCTTCAGGGAGTTCTATTTCGAAGTCAAGTTGTTTCAGCGTAACAGGGTGAACAAAACTAAGTTTCTTTGCATGAAGCATTTGGCGTGAAAGTGATTTTATATAGTCAGCAATATTCTGAGATAAGGTAAATTTTCTTTTTTTATTTTCTACCCCATAAACTGGATCTCCTACTATATGGTGACCTATATGCTGCATGTGTAATCTTATTTGATGCGTTCTGCCTGTTTCTAATGAGCATTCTACTAAAGACATTCTACCAGATAAAAATGTGTTCATTATTCTATAATTTGTAATCGCAACTTTTCCGCTTTCATCGTCTACAACAGACATTTTTTTTCGGTCATGTTTGTTCTTTGCTACATTTGTTTTTATGGTATCTGAGGTTTTGTAGGGTAGTCCCCAGATTACTGCTTGGTAAATTCTTTTTATTTTTCTCTCTGCAAGATCTGCAGATAATTTTGCGTGTGCCTTATCATTTTTAGCTACTACAATAAGGCCTGTGGTGTCTTTATCTAGTCTATGTACTATCCCCGGTCTAGATATTCCCGCTACAGAAGATAAATTGTTTTTGTAGTTTGCTAGTAATCCATTTACTAGCGTATCTGTTGTGTTACCTGCGCCCGGGTGCGTGGTGAGTCCTGCGGGTTTATTAATAATTAGTAGATGATCATCCTCATATATTATATTAAGATCCATCTTTTTGGGTTTTATTTGTAGTGGTTCTTCAGCAGGGATAGTAATAACATAAATGTCGCCAAAACTTGTTTGATGTTTATTATTTTTTATTGGCTCACCATTCAATGATACAAATCCATTTTTTATCAAATTTTGTATTTTTGATCTTGTGATGTCTTCTATAGACTCAGAAAGAAATTTATCAATACGGGTGTTTTTCTCTTGTTCTACTGTTACTTCTATGTTTTTATTGCTCATAATACTATCCTTAATATTTATTCCTTAAAAATATGGATGAAGACATCAAAATACTAAAATGGTACCAGAATCAAGGTTTAGATGAAGCTCTGAGCAATGATAAAAGAAAACCTACTAATGATCTAGAAGAAAAAATAAATATATCCTCTATGTTTAAAAGTGGAAAATCAGATAGTTCCAGAGTAATAGCAGATAGGTGCAACGATTTAGAAAGTTTAAGAGAGTCTGTGAAGAATTTTGATGGATGCTTGTTGAAGAAAACTGCTACCAATACCGTGTTTTCTGACGGTAACCCATCGGCCAAAGTGATGTTAATTGGTGAGGCTCCAGGAGCTAATGAAGATATACAAGGTATTCCATTCTGTGGAGAGAGTGGTAAACTTTTGGATCAAATTTTTTCTAGCATAGATTTAAATAGAAAAGAAAATTTGTATATTACAAATAGTGTTTTTTGGAGGCCTCCAGGCAATAGAAAGCCAACAGAAGAAGAAATAAAAATATGTTTACCGTTTTTAGAAAAGCATATCAGTATAGTTAAGCCCCAATTAGTGATAGCAGTGGGGGCTATATCGCTTTACGCTTTATTAAACTACACCGGTTCTATATCAAAGAAGAGACAGCAAATATTTCACTATACGAATCCATACCTTGCTTCACCAATAAAAGCTATGACAATATTTCATCCTGCGTATTTATTGAGGCAACCTTCTCAAAAAAAATCAGCGTGGCAAGACATGCTATTGATCAAAAAAATATTAGAAGAAGGTCAGGCCTAAAGTTTTCTATCTTTATGTCCGGTGTATAATTGTCTAGGACGCGCTATTTTCATATTAGGATCTTCCATCATTTCTTTCCATTGCGCTATCCATCCAACCGTTCTAGCTACTGCAAAAAGTACAGTATACATTTGAGTTGGTATACCCAATGCTTTATAAATAATACCTGAGTAAAAATCAACATTAGGAAATAGCTTCTTTTCTATAAAATATTTATCATGAAGAGCTATTTTTTCTAGCTCTATAGCAATTTTGAGTAATTTATTATCCTGTTTCCCTAAATGCTTTAATACATCATGGCATGTATCTTTTAGTACTGCCGCTCTAGGGTCGTAGTTTTTGTACACCCTGTGACCAAATCCCATAAGTTTAAATGGGTCGTTTGGATCTTTAGCTTTATCTATAAATTTTGATATGTTTTTTATATCATCGATCTCATATAGCATATTTATAACAGCTTCATTCGCTCCTCCATGAGAAGGGCCCCATAATGATGCTATACCTGCGGATATACATGCTAGTGGGTTAGCTCCAGATGAGCTTGCTAGTTTTACGGTAGATGTAGAGGCATTTTGTTCGTGGTCTGCATGTAATACAAATATTTTATCTAGTGCGTCAACAAGAATTGGGTCTGGGGTGTATTTTTCGCATGGATTTGCGAACATCATATACATTAAATTTTCTGTGTACCCTAAATCATTTCTTGGAAACATAAATGGCTGTCCTATAGTGTATTTATAAGACATTGCAGCCAATGTAGGTATTTTTGCTATAATTCTGTAAGCAGAAAGTTCGCGTTGTTTAGGGTCTTTTATATCTAGAGCATCATGATAAAATGACGATAGTGACCCTACTGTTCCAACCATAAGTGACATTGGGTGTGCATCTCTTTTAAACCCTCGAAATAAGAAATTCATCTGTTCATGTATCATAGAGTGATAACAGAGATTTTTTCTGAACTCTTTATATTCTGTTTTATTTGGGAGTTCTCCATATAGTAGGAGGTGTGCTACAGAAAGGAAGTCGCTATTTTTAGCCAATTCTTCAATAGAATATCCGCGGTATTTTAAAATACCTTTATTGCCATCTATATATGTGATTTTGGATTCGCAAGATGCTGTGGACATAAATGCTGGATCGTATGTAAAGATACCTGAGTCTTTATATAGCTTTGTTACATCGATAACATTTGGACCTAAAGAAGATTTGATGATAGGTAGTTTGTAATCTTTGCCATCATATTTTAAAATGGCGTGATCTTGTTTTTCGGTCATGCTGATTAATACAAAATTTGGTAACGAACATTATGTTAACTTTCTAATTTGCTTTCGTCAATATCAGTAATGCCAATAATATTTTCTACGCGTTCTTTTGGTAAAGGCATATTACGGTATTTGCTTTCATTGTGTAAAAAGTTCTGTATTGATTTGATAAACAAATTTGCTCTTTGTGATAAAGATATCCAGGACTTGGCTGGTGTAAATATAAAAATATTCGTTGTAGAAGTATTCTTTTTACTTTTTCTGAGGGATTTCTCAAAGGAAGAAATGAACTCTTTCATAGCTGTGGGTGTATCTTTCTCTGGTTTTAGTGGGTCTGTTAAAGATATTTGTCTGTGGTTTGATTTTGAGATTGCATCGCTATCTATATAAATCTGAGTTAAATATATTTCTCTCTTTGCAAACTGCATAGCAGTGCTTTTTGCTACATCTCCTTCTGGTCCAATTCCCTGAAGTATAATTCTATCTGGATGGATTCCATCATCTAATAATTTGTTTACGTTGGCTATGCCTGTATAAATTAGATCGTTTTTGTTTTCTACATTTTCGTGGTAATCGAAGAAATGAATTGTGGCTCCTGTTTCTAGTGCTTGTACAGATAAATCTTTAAAAATATTCCTCATGTTTCTGCTAGGAAAATGCAAGATGTGTATTCTTTCTGATTTTCCTGGACGTAATATCTTATCTATCAAAGCTCCTTCATTATTAGTGATATCTCTTTTCTCTTTTTTTGCAGCTTCAATAATATCTTCTATCTCTTTGATTTGTTTTTTCACTGTCTCTTTTGAAGAGAGCTTTTCTTCTGATAAACGTGATTTAGTAATAGAGAGAATTCTCTCTGCTTCGTTTGCAGTACGCGGGTGATGAGGCTTGATTGTTTGGGTCTCGCTTAATACTACATCGTGATTGGTAGTTCTGCACAATATTTTTTCTTCTATAATCTCAAATAGGTCTTGAGCTTTGTGTATCTTTTCGTAGAAATCCTGTGTGTTGTGCTCTTGCTGTTTTTCTTTGTCTTTATTTTCTACGCTTTCTGTTTTAATAGTCTGTGAACTTTCTATTTTTTCTTTTATTTTTGTTATTTCTTCTTCTACTACTGATTCAGCTTTGCTCATTCTATGTATGCTATCAGTATCTCCGTCTTTTATAAAATGCTCTCTGAGTGTAGAGCTAGTAGTGGCAATTACTTTCCTTGTTAGGTTTAGTATGTCTTTTTCTGTTGATTTCTTATTTAAGTCTTGTAGTTGTGTGAATACTTTTTCAATGCTGTTTGGGTTGTTTGTTTTTGTTAGGTCTTTTCCTAAATACGAGGATGTTGCTCCTATTATTTCTTTATAAAAATTTTCTAAAGATATGTTGGTGCTTTTGTTTTTTTGTTTAGTTTTTATTAAATCTACTAGATAATTCTTATACTGAGAAACGTTGTGTGAATTATCTGGTGCAGATGCAGAATTTTGTTTTTGTGCAAAAGTAGCTCCATTTTCTGTAAGTAATGTAATACATTCTTGATTGTCTAATTTTGTTGCTAGTTTTAGAGGTGATTCTCCATGTGCATTTACTTGATTAACTTTTGCACCTTCTTCTATAAGCATAGTTATGATATTAGAAGAAAAGTATTGTATGGCTGTTGTTAATGGAGTTTCTCCTCGTGAGTTTGTTTTGTTGGGGCTAGAACCGGATTGTAATAATATATCAATAATGTCTTCGTTCTGTTTTTTTATAGCGCATATTAAGGGTGTGTCTCCATTATGGTCAAATCCATCCAATGTATGAACGTCTTCAGATTTGATGCCTTTGCAGCGCTTGTTTAGAGCTTCTATATCTTGTTCTGCTATTGCTTCGTGAATAGGAGATTTATCTGCAACTTTTATATTAGCATGCGTGCTTTCGTTTTTTGTTTTCACGTATATACATTATAAGTTCTTGATTCTACGAATTATTAAGGCCATATGTTAACAAAATATTAAAAATGCAGATCAAGATGAATAAAGCGCGGAAACGATGCTTTTTTGTGTTAGATTTTACACGGTATAAACCTAATGTTTTTAGGTGTGAGAACAAGCTAATCTAGGCTGAGAATGAATAAGGCAAAAGCTGTGATGCATACATTGCCTATACAAATTGTGCAGAAGCAGAAAATATAGCAACTCAAGTGGTTAAAAAAAAGGTTGGCCGCGTGTACAAATATCATAGGCGTATCAATGTCTTTTTTCGGTTTTAAAAATGAAATTAATAGAAGTAGATAGATCGCAGTGATTTTAAAAGTTTCTATAGAGAATATGGTGAAACTTATAAATTTTGTAAAAGAGATATATAGCTATGAGTGCCCCTGCATTGTTGCTCTGCCTGTAATTGGTGGAAACGAAGAGTATATCAGGTGGGTCAATGGAGATGAGTAAATGCTCTTGCAAGATTTTTAACATTGGTGTATGCTTGCCCGATAATTAAACTAGATTGACTTAGATATGAAATCACCATTGATGCCAAAGGCGACAGCTGTGTGGCTTGTAGAAAATACGTCTCTTACATTTGAACAGATTGCAGATTTTTGTGTTTTGCACCCACTTGAAGTGCAGGGTATAGCAGATGGCGAGGTTGCTGTAGGTATTATTGCTGAAGATCCAATTGTTAATGGTCAATTGACCCAAGAAGAAATTGATAGATGCGCAAAAGACCCTTCTACAAGATTGGAAATTACTGATGTTAATAAAGTGCTTCTTAAGCTGAACAAAAAGAAAACGCAGAAATATACTCCAATAGCAAGAAGGCAAGACAAGCCAGATGCTATTGCTTGGCTGGTTAAAAACTATCCTGATGTGTCAGATGCAAAAATTTCAAAATTAATTGGTACTACGAAAGCCACTGTAACTGCTATTAAGAAGAAAGAGCACTGGAATTACGATAATCTTCGCGCAAGAGATCCTGTGTTACTTGGGTTATGTTCGCAGACTGCTTTGAATGAAGTTATCAAATCTATAAAGCCAAAAGATTAAGCCTAAAATCGTTGGTAACTCAAAAAACACTTGAAATATCGGATAAAACCCTTATAAATGCAGCTTAAGGTTGCTTTTGTGACTTTATTTATTTCGCACACAAGTTTTTTTTAGTGTCTTTATTTTATATAAAGATCTGTTCTTGTGGAGGTTTAACTAAAATATAGGTAATTATTATGACTACTACTTTTCCAAAATTTACAATTAAAGAAATGCTTGAAGCGGGTGTTCACTTCGGACACAAAGAAATGCTTTGGAATCCTAAGATGGAGCCATTTTTATATGGAAGTCGAAACGGGGTTCACATTATAGATTTACAAAAAACTGTTGCTTTGCTTTTTAAGGCATTGCAAGTTCTTAAAGCAGCTGGTAGCAATAAAAGAAGTAAAATTTTATTTGTGGGTACAAAGCGTCAAGCATCAGACATTGTTAAAGAAGCAGCTATTTCCTGTAATCAATATTATGTGAATCATAGATGGCTTGGTGGTATGTTAACTAATTGGAAAACTGTTTCTAAGTCAATAAAAAGACTTGAAGAGCTAGAAGCTATTTTAGAAGAAGAGAAAAATCCTGAAACAGTTCCAAAATATAATAAAAAAGAACTCCTTGATATTGATAGAAAAAGACAAAAGATTGAGTCTTACCTTGGTGGAATTAGGAAGATGGGTGGTAAACCAGACCTTATATTCATGATTGATACCAATAAAGAAAAAATTGCAATTCAAGAAGCGGCTATGCTTGATATACCTGTTATAGCTGTAGTAGATAGTAATTCTAGCCTTGAGGGAGTAGATTTTCCTATACCTGGTAATGATGATGCTACTAGATCAATAAAGTTTTACTGTAAGGTTGCTGCAGAAGCAATTTTAGCAGGTGCTCATGAAGCAGAAGTTAAATCTGGAGCAGAACAAGAGGTTGGTACTTTGAGTGCTTCATTGAAAGAAGAGAAATCTGATAAAAAGGACGTAAAAAAGAAAGAGTCTGTTTTGAAGGTGAAAAAAGAATCTTCTTCTGAGGATAAAAAAGAATCTGAGAAGTCTGTCGTAAAGAAATCAGAATCTAAAAAAACTTCGGATAAAAAAGAAGAGGAGAAAGAAACTAAGTCTGTTGCTAAAAAAACTGTAGCAAAAAAAGAAGAGAAGAAAGATTCTAAGCCAGTAGCTAAGAAATCTACAGTAGCGAAAGCAGATACAAAAAAGACTGTAAAAAAAGAAACAAAATCTTCTAAAAAATAATTAAACAAACATCATAATAATAGAGAGAAAAATGGTTAATATTACAGCTGGACTAGTAAAAGAACTTAGAGAAAAAACAGGAGCAGGGATGATGGACTGTAAGAAGGCTTTGCTTGAGAATGAAGGTGATCTTACAAAATCTATTGATTGGCTAAGGAAGAAAGGTCATGCGGCGGCAGCTAAAAAAGCTGGACGTGCTACCGCAGAAGGTTTAGTTGGTGTTGCGGTTAAAGAAAATTCAGGAGTTGTTATTGAGTTAAATTCTGAAACAGACTTTGTAGCAAGAAACGAAAAATTCCAGAATTTGATGAAGAATGTACTTCAAGTGGCTTTAAATTGTAATACCATCGAAGATCTTGAGGCTGCTAAATATACTTCTGGAGATAAAAGTGTGAAAGATAGCGTTGCAGAGCATGTTGGTATTGTAGGAGAAAATCTTTCCCTTAAAAGGTTTCAAAATATTTCTGTAAATAAAGGTGTGGTATCTAGCTATGTACACAACTCTATGATGCAAGACGCAGGTAAGATAGCTGTTTTGGTTGCAATTGAGTCAGATGCTGATTCTAATAAACTTCATGAGTTAGGAAAGCAGATTGCTATGCATATTGCTGCAGCAAGGCCTGAGGCTATGACAAAAGAAGAGGTGAGTGCTGAGAGTGTTGAGCGAGAAAAGCAAATATTTTCTGAGCAAGCTAGGGCTTCTGGTAAACCAGATAATATCATTGAAAAAATGGTTATTGGTAGATTGCAAAAATACTATCAAGAGGTAGTGTTATTAGAGCAAGTATTTGTGATGGATAACAAAACAAAGATTGCTGATTTAGTAAATAACTTTGCCAAAGAAGTTGGAAAAGATGTTAAGATAAAAGGGTTCGTTAGATACGAACTAGGTGCAGAAGTTAAATAGTTCTAAGCAAATAAAAGAGCATAATCCATGCAAAAATGGAAGAAGGTTATACTAAAAATCTCTGGTGAAGCTTTTAAAGGAAAGTTTGACCATGGTCAGGATCTTGATGCTGTAGAAGATTTAGCTGCTGATATTGCTTCTGTGTCAAAAAATGGCACGCAACTCTGTTTAGTTGTGGGAGGTGGTAACATTTCTAGAGGAAGTTCTGTTGATTCTAAACGTATTGATCGTGCAAGAGCTGATTATATGGGAATGTTAGGGACTGTGATCAATGCATTATGTCTTCAGGCAATGCTTGTACATCAAAATGTAAAATCAAAAGTTCTGTCTTCTGTGGCTATGGATTCTATATGTGAAACTTATTCTCAGGAAAGAGCTTTATACTACATGTCTAAAGGTATAATAGTGATCTTTGCTGCTGGTATTGGTAATCCTTTTGTATCAACCGATACTGCTGCTGTATTTCGTGGAATAGAGATGCATTGTGATGTTCTTTTAAAAGGGACTCAGGTTGAAGGAGTATATTCTGGTGATCCAAAAACAGATAAAAATGCAAAAAAGTTTGATAAGTTGACATACGATGAAGTGTTGAACAATCACCTAAGAGTGATTGATCTACCAGCGATATCTGTTGCTGGTGAACATAAACTGCCGATAGTAGTTTTTTCTATTCACAAAAAAAATGGAATCTCCGATGTATTAACAGGAAAAGGAGAATTTACTATAATAGAGTAAATATATGTTTGAAGATTTAAGATCAGATTTGCGCAATAAAATGGATAAAGTTATCCAATCTTTTCAATCAGATTTAAAATCTGTAAGGACTGGTAGAGCTTCTCCAAATTTATTAGATAATATCAATGTAGAGGCATATGGAAACATGTCTCCTTTGACACAAGTAGCTAGTGTTAGTTTGCAAGATAGTCAGTTATTGGTAGTGCAAGTTTGGGATAGTGGTTTAGTAAAAAATGTTGAGAAGGCTATAAATATATCCAATCTTGGTGTGACTGCATCAGCAGATGGCCAATTAGTTCGTGTTCCTATTCCTCCTTTAAGTGAAGAAAGGCGTAAAGATATGGCAAAATTACTCGCGAAATATTCTGAGCAAAGTAAAATTGCTATAAGAAATATTAGAAGGGATGGGATGGACGTTATTAAGAAGATGGAAAAAGATTCTGAGATATCAAAAGATGATTCCAGTAGAGGAAATGATTTAGTGCAGAAAATGACAGATGACTATACTGCCAAGATAAATCATCTTTTGTCAGAAAGAGAAAAAGAGATTATGAAAATATAATTCTATCTGTACTAACTAATGGTGCCAAGAAAATCCTTCCAGGAAATAATAAAAGATCTTCAAGAATATTGGCATGATAAAGGCTGTGTGATACTGCAGCCGTATGATCTAGAATTAGGTGCAGGGACTTTTCATCCAGCGACTACTTTGTGGGCTTTGAGTAAAGATCCTTATAGTATTGCATATGTTCAACCATCTAGAAGACCTAAAGATTCAAGGTTTGGTGAAAATCCAAATAGACTATATAAGCATCATCAGTTTCAGGTAATTTTAAAACCTGCTCCATCTGACATACAGGAGTTATATTTAAATAGTTTAAGGCATATAGGTCTTGACCCAAGTAAACATGATATAAGATTTGTTGAGGATGATTGGGAGAGTCCTACATTGGGAGCTTCTGGTCTTGGTTGGGAAGTTTGGTGTGATGGTTCTGAAGTTTCACAATTTACATACATGCAACAAATAGGAGGGATTGAATGCAAAATGATTCCTGGGGAAATTACATACGGGCTAGAAAGATTAGCTCTTTATATTCAAGGTAAAGATAATGTTTACGATCTAGATTTTAATAATAGTAAATCTGCGATCAGTAATAAAACATATGGTGATATATTTAAGAGAGCTGAGTATGAATTCTCTGAGTATGCTCTTAATAAAGCTAATACAGACGTGTTGTTAAAGAATTTTAATGAGCTTGAAGAGGAATGTGAGAATCTAATATCAAGTAATTTACCATTGCCTGCATATGAGCAATGTATTAAAGCTAGTAATGTTTTTAACTTACTAGATGCGCGTGGTGTAATTAGTGTTACTGAGAGAGCTTATTATATTTCTAGAGTTCGAAATATGGCAAAGCAATGCTGTGAAATATGGATTGGTAGGGAATAAAGTAATATGTCAGAGTTATTATTCGAAATATTTTCAGAAGAAATTCCAGCAAAGATGCAGGGAAAGGCATTGGTAGATATGAAAAATATTTTCATTAACCATCTGTCTAAAAATAAAATCCAATATAAAAAATTAGAAACTTTTATTACTCCTAGAAGGGTTGTGTTATTTGCTGATGGTTTAAGATTTAGTGAAGCAGAAAATTTGAATCAAGAAAAAAGAGGTCCGAAAGTTGGAGCTAATGAAAAAGCTTTAGAGGGATTCTTAGGCTCTAATGGTTTAAAAAAAGAAGATTTATTTATCAAAGATATCAAAGGTGTTGAGTATTATTTTGCAAATATTGTCAAGGTATCTGGATCTATTGACAAAATTATTTCTAGTATTCTCGAGAAGATTTTATACGAGTTTCCGTGGCCTAAATCTATGAGATGGGATTCAAGCGATATTAGGTGGATCAGGCCTATAAGAAACATTTTGTGTTTATTTGGAGAGAATGTTTTACCGATAGAATTTGGTCTATTAAAATCTAATAACTATTCTTTCGGGCATAGGGTTCTAGCACCACAAAAATTTTCTGTTAAAAATTTTGCGGACTATAAAAAAAGTTTGAACAAGCAAAATGTTATACTAGATCAGTCAGAAAGAAAGAAAATCATTCTTAAACAAATTGATGATATCTTATCAAAGAAAAATTTGTCTTTAGTAAAAGATGAAGGGCTACTCGATGAAGTGTCTGGTCTTGTGGAATACCCTGTTGCGCTTTTAGGTAAAATTGAGCAGAAATTTTTAAGTTTACCAAAAGAAGTTTTGTATACCAGTATAAAAACTCATCAGAAATATTTTTCTATTCAAGATAAAAACGGCAAGGTAGCTCCATATTTTATCACTATATCAAATAACAATCCTTCAGATAAGTCTGTAATTACTGAAGGTAACGAAAGAGTTCTGAAGGCTCGCTTATATGATGCTGAATTTTTCTTCAAAGAAGATAAAAAAATCTCATTAGAAAATAGAGTGGAAACACTTAAAGGAGTAATATTTCATAAAAAGCTAGGAACAGTTTATGACAAAACATATCGAATAGTTTCAGTGTCAGAGATTCTATCAAAGCATTTGGGTATCACAAATTCTAATGATGTAAAAAGAGGTGCTTTGCTTTCAAAGTCTGATCTAGTAACAAATATGGTGGGTGAGTTTCCGGATTTGCAAGGTGTTATTGGGAAATATTATGCTAAAAACGATGGTGAAAACAGCTCTGTTTCTACTACAATATCTGACCACTATTTGCCAAGGGGAAGAAGTGATAAATGTCCAAAACTGAAGGAGTCTTCAGTTGTTTCCATTGCTGACAAAATAGATTCAATAGTGGGTCTTTTTCATGTTGGAGAGGCACCAAGTAGTTCAAAAGACCCCTATGGTTTGAGGAGAAGTGCTCTTGGAATAATCAGGATATTAATAGAGTCAAATTTTTCTATAACTGTGCAAAAATTAATAGAACTATCGTTGAATTCACATCAAGTTAGTGATGCTAAAAAAGTGAGCTTATTAGAAGAAGTGCACAAATTCTTCTATGAAAGATTTAGATATTTTCTGAAAGATGATTTTGACGAATATCTAATACTAGCTGTGTTAAATAAATCTGAGGGAGATATCTATATAGATTTTAAAAAGATTGAGTCTCTAAGAGAATGTTTAATAGTTCCTGAAGGTAAGAACCTTTCTATAGCAGCTAAAAGAGTGCATAATATTTTGATGTCTTGTGGTGAAGAAGGGCAAGATGAGATACAAACAAAACTTCTTGAAGGTAAAGAAGAAAAGGAGCTATTTAATAAACTAAATAGTTTAGAGAAATCTCTAGAAAAATCACTAAAACATTATGAATATAAGCAAGCGCTTAAAGACATGTCATCTATTAATATTTTAATTGATAGTTTTTTTGATAAAACCATGATAATGGTTGATGATAATAGGTTGAAAAATAACAGAATTGCCCTGCTTAGGAGAGTTAATAAAGCTTTATGTAGTTTTGTAGATTTTTCTGTAATTGAATTATAGATAAAAATATGGCTGAAAAATATATTTATACTTTTTCTGAAGAAAAAACTGAAGGTAATGCAAGTATGCGTAATCTTTTAGGTGGTAAGGGTGCTAATTTAGCTGAGATGTGTAACATTGGTATTCCTGTTCCTCCTGGGTTTACTATGTCAACAGAGGTTTGTAAATATTATTACGCGCATGACAATAAATTGCCTGATAATTTCGCTGAGGAAGTGAATGCATCTTTGTCAAAGATTGAGAAAATTCTAGGAAAGAAATTTGGTGATGAGAAAAATCCTTTATTGGTTTCGGTGCGTTCTGGGGCAAGAAGTTCTATGCCAGGAATGATGGATACAATATTAAACCTCGGTCTGAATGATAAAACAGTTTGTGGTCTAGCAGAATATAGTCGTAATGAAAGATTTGCATACGATACATATCGTAGATTTATACAGATGTATTCTGATGTTGTTTTAGGGATTGAATATTATCATTTTGAAGAAATTATAGAAATGGTAAAGCAAGAAAATGACATAACTCTAGATACTGAGATGACCACTGAGAATCTCAAATCTTTGGTGATGAAATTTAAAGAAATAGTTTTATCCAAATATGGCAAAGAATTTCCTCAGAATGTTGATGATCAACTTTGGGGTGCTATATCTGCTGTGTTTGATTCATGGATGTCAAATCGTGCTATTACATATAGAAAGATGAATAATATTCCTGAAGAATGGGGTACTGCTGTTAATATTCAATCGATGGTATTTGGTAATACTGGAAATAATAGTGCTACAGGAGTTGCATTTACTCGTAATCCATCTACTGGTGAGAAAAATTTATATGGTGAATATTTAATAAATGCACAAGGTGAAGATGTTGTAGCTGGTATTCGTACTCCTCAATCAATAACGAAGGCAGATAGATTAGCTCTTGGTTCTGAGGATCCATCAATGGAAGAATCTATGCCAAGTTTGAGTAAGGAATTATTTAATATTTCGCATAAGTTAGAGAATCATTACAAAGATATGCAAGATATAGAATTTACTATTCAAGACGGTAAATTATGGATATTGCAGACTCGTAGTGGAAAAAGAACTGCCCAGTCAGCTATGAGAATTGCTGTTGAGTTAGTTGATGAAGGGATGATTGATAGAAAGACAGCTATTACTCGGATTGATCCGGAATCACTGAATCAATTGCTACACCCAACTCTTGACTCGAAAGCGGTTAAAAGTGTTTTGACTAAAGGGCTTCCAGCATCTCCCGGTGCTGCTTCGGGTGTTGTGGTATTTTCTGCCGCAGAAGCAGAGAGATTATCTGGTCTTGGGGAGAAAGTATTATTAACTAGAGTAGAGACCAGTCCAGAGGATATACATGGAATGTATGCATCTGAAGGGATTATTACAAGCAAAGGTGGGATGACTTCGCATGCAGCAGTTGTGGCAAGAGGTATGGGGAAACCATGTATTGTTGGTGCATCTAGTATTAAGATAGATTATGAATTACAGGTAATGAAAGTTGGAGATGTTTCTCTTAAAGCTGGTGATTATGTAACTATTGATGGTGAATCAGGTGAGGTTATTCTAGGTAATGTTCCTACAATTAATCCTGTATTCTCAGAATTCTTTACTAAGATAATGGATTGGGCGAATGATACAAAGAGTCTAAAAATCAGAACTAATGCTGAAACTACGAATGATATTACTGCAGCTCTGAATTTTCATGCTGAAGGAATTGGTCTATGCCGTACGGAACATATGTTCTTTGAGAATGATCGTATTATACATGTTAGAGATATGATAATTGCTCAAAATACTGAAGCAAGAGAGTCTGCATTAAAGAAGATACTTCCAATGCAGAGAGGCGACTTTCAGGGGATATTTGAATTAATGAAAGATAAGCCTGTAAATATTAGGCTTCTAGATATGCCATTGCATGAGTTCTTGCCTAATAAAGATGAAGAAATGCAGCAAGTAGCGGAGACTGCCGGAATAGAAATCAGTACAGTGAGGCACAGATGTAAACAACTGCATGAAATAAACCCCATGTTAGGGCATCGAGGTTCAAGGTTAGGTATTACATATCCTGAAATATATAAGATGCAAGCCACTGCAATATTTGAGGCAATGGTGGAGGTGATGAAATCCGGTATTAATCCTAATGTTGAGATAATGATTCCTTTGATTGCTACTGAGAAAGAGATGGTAATATTAAGAGAGTTAATTGAAAGTGTTAAAAATAAAATTTCAATCTCTAGTGGCAAGAAATTGGATTGCCAAATTGGAACAATGATTGAATTGCCTAGAGCTGCATTGATTTCTCATAAAATTGCAGAGCATGCTGAGTATATGAGTTACGGTACAAACGATTTGTCTCAGACAACTTTTGGATTATCAAGGGATGATTCTTCAACATTTATTCCTGAATATACAGAAAAAGGTATATTTAACGCTGACCCTTTCGTGTCGTTAGACCAAGAGGGAGTAGGTGAATTAATAAAAATTTCAGCTCTAAGAGCTAGAAAAACAAGACAAAATATAAAGCTAGGAATATGTGGTGAGCATGGGGGGCATCCAGATTCTGTTAAATTCTTTAGTAATTTAGATTTTGATTATGTTTCTTGTTCTCCTTATAGGATTCCTATAGCTAGGCTTGCTGCAGCTCAGGCTGTGATAGAGTCTGCTATTGAAGAAAACACGACTCCTGGTAAAAAAATTAGTATATAAGCAAACTATTCTTTTCTATTTTCGGCTAGAAAAATACAGCATAATAGTGTATAAGTAATACTAAATATTTATTAATGTCTGAGTTATTATGGATATAAGTAGGTTTTGGTCCAGAGGGACAGAATTTTTGGGTACAAAATATGCTATTATGGCTGGTGCTATGTCTTGGGTATCAGAACATAATTTAGTGTCAGCTATATCAAATGCTGGTGGTTTTGGTGTATTGGCTTGTGGTTCAATGGATACCACGCTTCTAAGAAAAGAAATTAAACTAACAAAACAAAAAACGAACAAACCTTTTGGTGTGAACTTAATTACAATGCATCCTGAAATACAGGGCTTAGCAAAGGTTTGCGTTGAAGAGAAGGTTTCTCATGTAGTACTCGCGGGTGGATTGCCAAAAGCAAGCTATATGGAATTTTTGAAAAGCTCCGGGATTAAAATTTTATGTTTTGCTCCTGCTTTATCTCTAGCAAAAAGGCTAATTAAGTTGGGAGCAGATGCTTTAATTATAGAAGGAATGGAAGCTGGTGGGCATATTGGCCCTGTTTCTACGGCTGTGTTAGCACAAGAGATTTTACCTCATATAAAGGAAGTGCCAGTTTTTGTAGCTGGTGGTATTGGTCGTGGAGAAATGATAGCAAACTATTTAAGAATGGGAGCTTCTGGGTGTCAATTAGGTACAAAATTTGTGTGTGCAAATGAGTCTATTGCTCATCAGAACTTTAAAAATATGTTTATAAAGGCAAGTGCCCGTGATGCTATGGTATCAACACAAGTAGATCCAGATTTTTCTGTAATACCTGTAAGAGCCTTATCTAATAAAGCAACTGCAGAGTTCAGCAAAGCTCAAGTAGAAGCAATATCAAAATTTAAGTCTGGAGATATGTCTAAAGGTGAAGCTCAGTTGGAAATAGAAAAATTCTGGGCAGGAGCACTTAGAAGAGCTGTTATTGACGGAGATATTGAAACTGGTTCAGTAATGGCAGGTCAAAGTGTTGGTATGGTTGAATGTGAGCAATCAGCTGAAGAGATTATAGAAGATTTAGTTGAGTATGCGCAAAAATCATTTGATAATGAAAATTTAGAATTAGAATCTGCAGTATAAAAACTAGTTTATGGATAACCAAATAATTACATCGGTGGAATCTTTACATCTTGGTGTGAAAATAGGTGTTACTCCAGAAGAAAGATCCAAAAGTCAAAACCTCAAAATTGCTTTTAAGATTTACCAAAAACACTCAGATGCTCTGGAAAACGATTCAACAGAGCAGTATAAATGCTATGCCAATATCGTAAAAGAGATAAAAAAATACGGTTCTTCCAGGGAGTTTAAGCTGATCGAGTATCTATGTTATCAGATATACAAAATAATAAAAAATCAGGTTGGGTCTAATATAAAAATATATGTTTTAGTTGAAAAAACTGATATTAAAGTCGATGATATGGTTTTTAACGCTCGTGCAGAATATATCAGCTAACTATGACACTTGTTGCCTTATCATTCGGATCAAACCTAGGAGACAGAGAACAAAACATTACAAGAGCTTTAGAAGAAATCCGTGACTGTGACCTTTTAAGAAATATAAAAGTATCTTCTATAATAAATACCACAGCGCTTTTAAAGCCAAATTCTCCAAAATCTTGGGATTTAGATTTCTTAAACTGTGTTGCAGTTGGCGAGACAGATTATGGTGTTAATTCTCTTCTTCTGGAGTTAGAGAAAGTAGAAAGAGCTGTAAGTAAAAGAATCAAGATCACTTGGACCCCAAGAGAAATAGATATAGATATATTATTATATGGGAAACAGTGTATTGCAAATGAGTTCCTCACTGTGCCTCATGGAGATATGTTAAATAGAAAGTTTATAATTCAGTTGTTATCTGAGCTTGATGATTCTTTGTGCTATACAGGAAGAGGAAAATTTTATGGAATGCAATTTAATCAAATACTGAGGGAGATTTATGGAAAAGAAACAGTCTAAAATATTTGGAGTATTAAATATTACTCCAGATTCATTTTCGGATGGGGGGAAGTATTTTACTCCAGAAAAAGCATTGTCTCAAGTAAAGAATATGATTGAAGGTGGGGTGGATGTGATAGATGTTGGTGCTGAATCAACAAGGCCTGATTCAGATGATACTGATGTTAAAAAAGAAATCGCTCGATTGGAAATATTGCCTGAAATAAAAAAGCTTGCAGATGAAGCTGGAATACCAGTGAGTTTAGATAGCAGAAATGCAGAAACTATAAAGCAATATATAGATTCTATAGATATTATAAATGATGTTACAGGTTTGCGAGATGAAAATATACAGGATCTTGCTATAAGATATAATAAGAAAGTCGTTCTGATGCACAGCCTTTCAGTTCCTGTAAAAAAGGGTGAGTATGTGCAATGTGATGATTATATAAAACATTTAGATAATTGGTTACAAGCTAAACTAAATCTTTTATATAAAAAAGGCTTCCGGAAAGATCAGATAATTTTTGATCCAGGGATTGCATTTGGTACTAGCCCTTCTCAGGTTATAGAAATATTGAAAGGAGTGGAAAAGCTTCAAAACTTTGGGGTAGAAGTTTTAATTGGGCATGCAAGGAAATCTTTTTTGGCTCAATTTGGTGAAGAAGATGCAAGTAAGAGAGATCCAGAAACACATGCTTTAACTTTCTATCTAGCAAGGCTAGGAGTAGACTACATGCGTATACATGATGTGTGGGCATCAAAAAGAATTATCAAAATGGCACAAGAGTTTGCATAAGGAGGGTTTATGGTTTGGTTACCTCATTGGCCAAGAATTGGAGAGATGTCTTCAATGAAATTGGGTTTATCGCGGATGGAATCAATTCTTTCTGCCTTAGGAAATCCAGAGAAAAATTTACCACCAGTAATACATGTTGCTGGTACTAATGGGAAAGGTTCTACAACTGCATTTTTAAAATCCATTTCAGAGCAGATGGGTTTATCTGTTCATGTATTAACCTCACCTCATCTTACAAGATTCAATGAAAGAATTGTATTAGCTGGAAGTGAGATTAGTGATGATTATCTTTTTTCTATACTAGAAGAAGTAAGAATCATTGCAGAATCTGATTCTCTAGAAGTTTCATTTTTTGAAGGTATTACGGCAGCTGCATTTTTAGCTTTCTCAAGAGTAAAAGCAGATCTAGTGATTTTAGAGACAGGGCTCGGAGGTAGGTTAGATGCAACCAATGTTTTAGAAAAGCCATCAGTCACAATTATAACTCCGATATCTTACGATCATATGAATGTGTTAGGGGATACACTGCCTAAAATAGCGCGTGAAAAATGTGGAATTATAAGAAAAAATGTGCCGTGCGTAGTGAGTATGCAAACTGAAGAGGTGTATAATACTGTTTATGATTATGCCAATAATCTTGGGGCTCCTCTTATAATGTTTGAGAATGATTATGGTGTGTCAAAGGAAGGTGATTTATTAAGCTATAAATCCAAAGATTTTAATATTACTGTTAATTCGCCATCTTTACCAGGAGATCATCAATATATTAATGCAGCTACTGCAATAGCAGCTTTAAGGAGAATGTATGGGAATAAAATCACTCAAGATATAGTTGAAAAAGGTTTGAAAAATACTGTATGGAGAGGTCGGCTTCAAAAAATTACTTCTGGTGTTCTGCGTAATAAAATACCGGAAAGTTGGGAAGTTTGGGTTGAGTGTGCAC
Source organism: Alphaproteobacteria bacterium (assembly GCA_022600235.1). Classification (GTDB taxonomy): domain Bacteria; phylum Pseudomonadota; class Alphaproteobacteria; order Rickettsiales; family JABSSG01; genus JAHZKS01. The sequence goes on from JAHZKS010000101.1 coordinate 22,927, forward strand.
ATAATATATCAGGAGCTCAAGCTTTGGGAGTGTGGATGGAGACACAGCTACAGATGGATACATTTTTTATTTTCTCTATGACGCGTAACCGTGATGTTAATTCATTCTTATCTTTTATAGAGAATTATATAACAAAACTTATATGCACAGATGTTAAATCTGAGCCTTCTGCATATAAGGGTATTGATATACCTTCATTGATTCAAAATAAAAAACTTGCAGATAAATGTGTTACTGTTAATTCTGTAGAGGATGGTGTAAATAAAATTATTCAAGATAACAAATCAGATGCTCCCAAAAGAATCATCATCACTGGTTCGATATTTTTAGTATCAGACTTTTTACTTTCTAACAAAAATTAAATTTTGTATTTCAGAAATCTATAATGTATAATTCTTTCTGAGCTTTATAAGTATTTATCATGCAATCATTTTCTAATGTTATAATCAGTTTTTGTGCCTTAGCAGTAATGCTATTATTCTCTGGATGCGATAACGAGTCGGAGGTTGTAGAACCATCAAAGAAAATGCTAATCATGGGTACTAGTGCTGATTTTCCTCCTTTTGAGTTTATTAAGGATAAGCAAATAAAAGGTTTTGATATAGATTTAGCTGAAGTTATTGCAAAAAAGCTTGGGTATTCTTTATACATTAGAGATGTGAGTTTCTCTGGTTTGATTCCTGCAGTAAAAACTGGCAGAGTAGATTTTGCAGCTGCTGGTTTTACTATGACTCCAGAAAGAGCAGAAGTAGTAGACTTTTCTGCGGTATATTATACTCCATCTTTTGCTATGATATATCGTAAAGACGATCCGATACCTGATCTAGATCATATCTCTGGTAAGTCTATAGGGGTACAATTAGGTAGCACACTAGAATGTTTTTTACAGTCTTTTAAGAAAGATCGGGATTTTAAAATTATATCTTTAACCCGTAATTTGCCTATGATACAAGATCTGAAATTAGGAAGGCTAGATGGTGTGTTGCTGGAAGAAGCGCAGGCTAAAGTTTTCTCTAGTAAGAACGAGGATTTTAATTACTTCATCTTTAACGATAATGAGAG
>JAHZKS010000102.1 GCA_022600235.1 Alphaproteobacteria bacterium
AAAATTTATGGCAAATGGCTTTATGCTTTATTTTATGTTTTAGCAGAACTATGGGGTTCATTAATGCTATCATTATTATTCTGGCAGTTCGCTAACCATATCACTAAAACAGAGAATGCAAAAAGGTTTTACCCTATGTACGGTCTAGTTGGTAATTTTGGTCTGATATTAGCTGGATTTTTAATCAAAGGCTTTTCTGAGATTAGTAAATCTGCTACTGCTGCTGCATCTGCAGATAATGTTTCTGTGATGATTACAGCTTTAATGGTTTGTACTGCAATTGCTATTTTGTGTATCATGTACTTATACCATAATATTAATAAAGAGATTTCTAAAAACCCTGAAGAATTTTTGGGTTCCGGTAAGAAAAAGAAAAAGCCTAAGCTAACATTGATTGACGGTTTTAAAGTAATATTCTCTTCTAAATATCTTGGATTTGTTGCTATATTAGTACTGAGTTATGGTATATCAATAAACCTTGTGGAGGGTCCATGGAAGGCTAAAGTTAGAGAGCTGTATCCAGATACTAACCAGTATGCATACTTTATGGGGAACCTAACACTGCTTACAGGTATTTCATCAATGACTATGATGCTTATTGGTGCTCATGTGTTGCCAAGAATCCGTTGGTTTTCTGGTGCTATTTTAACTCCTTTGATCCTATTTATATCAGGATTAGGATTCTTTGTATTTGTTGTATTCGATGATGCTATACATTCTTACATTGATTTAGTTTTATTTGACCCATTATGGCTAGCTGTAATATTTGGTTTAATATTGAATGCATTGAGCAAAGCAACAAAATATTCATTCTTTGATCCAACGAAGGAGATGTCATACATTCCTATTGATAATGAATTAAAAACAAAAGGTAAGGCTGCTGTTGATATAGTTGGTGCTCGTGTTGCTAAATCATTTGGAGCATTAATTCCTTCAACTTTGTTTGTTCTATTTCCTGATGCTACTTTCTCAAGTATCACTCCTTATTTAATGATAATATTTATTGTGATATCTTTGATGTGGTTAGTAGATGTGAAGTTTCTTTCTGTTGAATATGAAAAGCGTTTAGCTGAAAATAAATCTTCAGGGAAGTAAAGAATATTTATGCAAAATATCAGAAGGTACTTAGCTTATGCTGGGTGCCTTCTTTTTATTAAAATTAATGCATGAATTTTATACAAGATCTTATTATAATACTATTTTGCATTAACTTGTATTTTTTACAATTAATCAAAGAATGCTTTTCATAGGAGAAGTAAATAAAAAAATTAAGATTTAAAAATAAAAAATTGTAGATGTCTATAATAATTGCAAATTGGAAAATGAATATGAATCTTTCGTCTGGTTGCGACCTGGTGAGAAAGGTTCTAGAATTAGTTTCTCAAGAAAAAATTGAAGATAGCTTAGTTATATGTCCTCCATTTACTATGTTAGATAGAGTGTATAATATTATTAACAACAAGGGTATATATCTTGGAGCACAAGATTGTGCAATTGAGCCTTTTGGAGCTCGTACAGGTGACATTAGTGCTGGGATGTTAAAAGATGTTGGTTGTGGCTATGTAATATTAGGTCATTCTGAAAGAAGGAAGTTTCACAATGAGACCCCGCCGATTATTAGAAAAAAAGTTGAGTTAGCTCATATTGTTGGTCTGAAAACTGTTATATGTATAGGTGAAACTGCAGAGGAAAGAGCGAATGGTTTAACCCTAGACGTGATTAGTGATCAATTAACAAAAATTATACCTGAAGATGGAGTCTTGAGTGAAAATATTCTTATTGCTTATGAGCCTTTATGGTCTGTTGGTACTGGTATTACTCCGTCTGCTGAAGAGATTAATCAAATAGGTGAATATTGTGCAGGTATTTTTGCGACTAGGTTTTCGTTTGAAAAGAAAATAAAATTCCTGTATGGTGGTTCGGTTGATGGATCAAACTGTGTTGATATTCTGCAGAGTGAATACTTAGATGGTGTTCTTGTAGGAGGTGCAGGTTTAGATTTTAATAAATTTAGTGAAGTTTTAATGGCTGCGAATAGAACATGCAAACAGTATTAATAGTTTTTCATATAATAGTATCTCTCCTTTTAGTGAGTGTTATTCTTTTTCAACGCACTAGCTCAGATGAGCTAAAAGGTATAGGAGGAGGGGTGTCTGATGTTGATGGATTAATGTCTAGTGCTTCATCTGCAAATTTCATGACAAAACTTACTTCAATTCTTGCAGCAATATTTATGATAAATTGTTTAGTTATGGCTAATCTTTCTTCTAGAGAATCAGATGAAAGTATTGTTAAAAAAGTTGAATTAGCAGAGCCAAGTGCTGTTGAAAGGACTTTACCAATGGCTGAGTAATTTCTATGACAAGATTTATTTTTATTACTGGTGGAGTTGTTTCTTCTATAGGAAAAGGTCTCGCTTCTGCTAGTATTGCTGCTTTGCTTCAGGCAAGAGGATACAAAGTTTGTTTAAGAAAGTTAGATCCTTATTTAAATGTTGATCCTGGAACAATGAGTCCTACTCAGCATGGAGAAGTTTACGTTACACAAGATGGTGCAGAGACAGATCTAGATCTAGGTCATTATGAAAGATTTACTGGTATTACAGCAACAAAATACGATAATGTTACAACTGGTAAAATATATTCTACATTATTACAGAAAGAAAGGCGTGGTGATTATTTAGGAGCGACTGTTCAAGTTATTCCTCATGTGACAGATTTGATTAAAGATTTTATTTTCAAAAATACTGAAGATATTGATTTTGTTTTATGTGAGATTGGTGGCACAGTAGGAGATATTGAAGCGCTACCATTTTTAGAAGCAATAAGACAGATTAGGCAGCAGCTCGGTAGTGAGTTAGTGCAGTTTGTGCATTTGACATTGCTTCCCTATATACCTACTGCTAAAGAATTAAAAACTAAACCTACTCAACATTCTGTGAAGGAATTAAGAGCGATAGGTATACAGCCAGATTTTCTTCTATGCAGATCAACAAAAGAGTTATCTGAATCTGAGAAAGATAAGATATCTTTATTCTGTAATCTTAAAAGAGATCATGTCATTTCTTCTTTAGATGTAAAAGTCATCTATGAAGTGCCTATTAAATATCATGAGCAAGGCTTTGATAGTCGGATTCTA
>JAHZKS010000103.1 GCA_022600235.1 Alphaproteobacteria bacterium
CTTTGTGTTTTAGTGAAAGGCTCTTTGGGAACAAAAATACATAAACTTGTTAATTATTTAGAAGGAGAGAGATGATATATTACTTTTTTGAATCACATGTAAATCTATTTAGGTATATTACATTTAGAAGCGGCTGCGCAGTTCTCACTGCTTTATTAATATCATTCTTGATAACTCCGTATTTTATTAGATTTCTTAAAGGTATAAATCCTCTTGGGCAACCTATCAGAGAGGATGGTCCTTCAAGTCACCTAAAAGACAAAAAAGGTGTACCTACTATGGGTGGGTTGGTGATTCTAATTTCTATTATTATTTCAACATTGTTATGGGCAAATTTAAGTAATCCGTATATATGGATTATACTATTTGTTTTGGCGAGTATGGGAGTCTTAGGATTCATGGATGATTATGTGAAAGTTACTAGAAGCACGTCTAAAGGTGTACCTGGTAAAATAAAGTTATTGATACAGAGTTTAATTAGTATAGTCACATGTTTTGCAGTGCAGAAATATGCATCTCCAGATTTTAGTAGTCATATCACGCTGCCTCTCTTAAAGAATGTTGTGTTGGATTTGGGTTTTTTCTATATTGTATTTGTGATTCTGGTGATAGTTGGATCTTCGAATGCAGTAAATCTTACCGATGGTTTAGATGGTTTGGTGATAGTTCCAGTAATGATAGTAGCATTATGCTTCGCAATAATATGTTATTTAGTAGGAAACTATCTTTTCGCGGCGTATTTGCAGATTCATTATGTTGCTGGTGTTGGAGAAGTTGCGGTATTATGTTCTGCTATGCTGGGTGCTGGTTTAAGTTTTCTTTGGTTCAATGTTAACCCTGCAAAAATATTTATGGGTGATACAGGAAGTTTATCTCTTGGTGGTGCTTTAGGTGCGATTGCAATAATCGTGAAACATGAAATAGTTTTAGCAATTATTGGTGGTTTGTTTGTAGTTGAGGCTTTATCAGTAATGCTGCAGGTATATTATTATAAATTTACAGGAGGCAAAAGGATGTTCTTGATGGCTCCTATACATCATCATTTTGAGAAGAAAGGATGGACAGAATCACAGATAGTAGTGAGATTCTGGATTATAGCTATAATTTTTGCACTTATCGGAATGTCCACACTGAAATTAAGATAAATGAAGATGATAGAGAATGATTTTTTTGAAAGTTTTCCAGAGATAGATCTAGGAGATGTATTGCTGAGGAAAATACATTTAGAGGATATTGAAGATTTTTTTAAATATATTACCCATAAAGAGGTGGTAAAATTTCTAGCAGATACTGATATTCCAAGTAATCTTGATTCCGCAAAGATCGAGTTAATGTATTGGGCTTCTTTGTACGAACGAAAGAGAAGTATTTTCTGGGCTATTTCTGATAAGAAAGATGGAAAGTTAATAGGCACATGTGGGTTTAATTCTTGGAGCAGAGATCATAGAAGGGCTGAAATTAGTTATGATTTATCTTGCGAGTATTGGAACAAAGGCATTATGACAAAGATTGTGGATGCTATCAGTAAGTTTGGATTTGATGTAATGAAAGTAAAAAGAATTCAAGCTACAATAGCAATATTTAACAGTGGATCTGTGAGAGTTCTAGAGAAATGTGGTTATCAAAGGGAAGGAGTGCTAAAGAATTTTGGAATCATACATGGAAAACAAGAAGATTATTACATGTATTCTAAAATTATAGATCAAACTACTATCTAAATAGTATCAATAAAGTGATATATGACATATATAGAATCATACATATTTTTATTTTTTGACTCTTTTATGGCGATGTTAATTATGGTGCCTAACACTCCCATGGTGTTTAATGCCATGAAGCTAATAGGTGGGTATAATATTTTATTTATGGTACCATTATCAATTGTCGGTGAGTCATTAGGAAGCAGTTGTAATTATGTGCTCGGTAGGATAATGAATTCTGTAAAACATTCTGTGCCAGGTGGTGAAGATTCTAAGAAATTTTTAGAACTTAAACGCATTGCTAATGAGAAGCTATTTATATTAGTATTGTTCGCATTCATACCATTGTTGGGTGTTATAATTACTTCAGCGGCTGGTTTTTTAAAGGTTTCATATAAAAGATTTATTGTGATTTTTATAGTGGGTAGAGCTATATATTACTTTATTACACTTAATGCTCTATTATAAAGGTCCTTTTTCTCCTCCTTTCTTTTTCTTCTGCACTTTTCGTACTCCAGCTTCTTGTTCTTCTCCAGAAGACCCTTCTTCACTGCTTAATTCTTCTCTCAATGTTTCTACTATCTGTTGCATTTCTTCTCCCTGTAGCACTTCTTCTTCGTGCTCTGGAGCAGCTTCTACTCTTTGTGCGCGCTCAGATGCATCCTCTAATAACTCAATGACCTCTATCATTTTTTCTTTTTGTACTGCAGTAGATTCTGTATTTTCTATTATACTTCTTGCTACAGCAAGTGGTGTAAGTTCTTCATCATCTAGAGCGTGAATATTAGCTCCCTCATTAATTAAAAATCTTAATACTTCTGGTTCACTATAACCTGCTGCCATGTGGAGTGGAGTTCTTTTGAATCTGTCTTGTGTTTCCAATGAAACACCATTTCTAAGAAAGCTTTGTATAACAGGTATCTGTGATTCATATCCGCATGCATAATGCATTTGGGGAAGCCCTTCTTCGTCAAGAGCTGCAAGATTTACTTTTTGATGTGCAAGAATATCTATTACTCTAGTATTTATATCTTTACGTGCTAGTTCTAAAAGTTTCACAATAAAGGTTTGATCTTGAGCTTCTGTTAATTCAAGTGGTGTTTGTTTTTCTGCATCTACAACCTCTGGGTCTGCGTGATTGCTTAGCAAGCAAAGAGCTATTTCAGGACTTCTGTTTCTGCATGAGATATGTAATGGTGTAATTCCTGACTCTCTGTCAAATATGTTAGGATCCGCCCCACATTCCAGTAAAACTCGTACAGCAGGTAAATGATTTTGTACACATGCTGCATGTAAGGCTACCCTTCCTTGAGAGTCTTGGAAATTGACTGAGTCACGTGCTTTTCTTGCAATAAAACGTATAGCTTTAGGATTTCCTCCTATGCATGTAGCATAAAGTGGGGTTACACCGTATGGATTGCGTAACTTTAATGTGCCGTTAGTAACTAATTTTTCTACGGCACGTTTTGCGTTTAAAGATTTTGCTGCTTCTTCATCTCTTTCTGGATCTCCAAGGATTTCTGCACATTGCGATCCTTTTGCTATTAGAAGAGCAACCTGATAATCATTAATTGTATCTTCCTGTAGCTGTACAATGAAAGGCGGAGGTTTCTTCACTATATCTTCTCTTAGACGAACTTTGAACTCATCAAAATCACTTAGTTGTTCCATAAGTGATGCACAACCTTTAACTGAATCGCGTCTTATACTTCCTATATATTTCTTAAACTTTTCGATCTCACGTCTCTGATGCTTTAGTAACTCTTCTGTGCTGTACTCTAATTCTGTTACTTCTGAAATAAAGGCTGATCTTTTTGCTCCAACATTTATCGCAAAAGATAAGAATGTACTCGGATTAGAGCATATGGAGTCTATATGTCTTACAATAGGGTTGTGTAAAGGAAAAGCTCCTCTGGTTTTTTTTAGATTATGTCCCAGGGCAGCAGAATTTAGCTCTGTGACAGAGTGGTAAGCGGGGTCAGAGTGTGTAGTTAAGGTTGATCCTAAGGGAAGATGTTCTACATCATGTGCTGCAATTCCTGAGAAGCAAGACCATATATGAATATTAACAGGTCGTTGCAGTCTATCTCCAATTCTTCTAAATATTTCTTCTGTGGTATAAGGTGTTCTATAATCAATATGTAAAAGTAGATCGCTTCTTGAGGCTCTTTCAGGGCTTGATGGGTCTGCATGTGTATGAAAATGGATAATGGTATTATCTGTGAGCTCTGTCGTTGGAAGTTCGGCTAGTGTTGTTACTAGCTTATCTGGTTGGATGTTTTCTTCGCCATCTCCTATAACCAATATCGATGAGCCTTCTGATTCTGCTTGGCGTTTATAATATTCTACCAGTTCTCTAGAGTGCCTAGGACCAAGAACTACAATATAATCTAGTGGCATATTTATACATAATAAACAACCATCTAATTATAGAAAAAATATCTTAATAAATTATAAATAGGCACTGCAACCCTTGTCTTCTTTATGAATTGCATCAAAATTTAGCTAGCATCCTTTGCTAAGGTTCTGATCAAGGTGCTAACAGCATCTTGATATACAGAGTTTTTAATTTTCATAAAATTACGAGAAACTTCTATACATAGCCTTTGATTGCTAATTTTCTCTGTTGAAGGCTCTTCATCAGATATGTCTGAGTAAAAATAATCTATAGGTTTATCCAAAACTTTTGATATCAGTACAAGTCTTCCTGCAGATACTCTGTTTGTACCTTTTTCATATTTTTGGCATTGTTGATGAGTAACACCTATCTTATTGCCAAGTTCTTGTCTAGAGAGTCCACGTGCAATACGGAGCTCATATATTTTTTGACCTATGTGAGTATCAATTATATCTATATTTGAATTCTTTCTAGCCATACCACTTTTTAATTTGATTATATTTTAGAGCTTGTGATTATTACCACAAGTTGTGTTGTTGCATAATATTGCAATATCAATCTAAGCGCAAGATATTTATTAACATTTGTTAACCTTTGTCTTCTGGCACAGAGGGAAGATATATTCTATACCTAGTTTTCTTTTATGCTTATAGGTTTTTAATATTATTGAAATGATTATAAATTTTATTTATGATCTGCTTATGATTAATCACAAAGAGATTTATTTTTCAGAATTTTCTGTAAAACAATTATTTGATCTAGTAAAAGACATAGAGTCTTATCCCGACTTTCTTCCTTGGTGTTCTGCAGCAAGAATTATTGAATCCAGCAACTCTAAGATAATAGCAGAATTGGTAGTTCATTTTGCTTCCTTTCATGAGAAATATACATCTGAGGTGCATTTGACATTGCCTGATAAGAAAGAAACCTATGCAAGAATAGATGTGACAATGTTAGAAGGTCCATTTAAGAAATTAGAAAATACTTGGATATTCGAGTATGATGATAACAAGAAACAGACAAAAATCTCATTTGATATTTCTTTTGAGTTTAAGTCTTTTCTATTACAAAAAATGATTGGTTCTTTATTTGAATCATCATTGAAGAAAATGATGGTTTCATTCGAGAAAAGAGCTAGAGAAATATATACGTAATCTATTCAACAGTTACAGATTTAGCTAAGTTACGTGGTTGGTCAACATTTTTTCCAGATAATGTTGCTGCATAGTAAGAGATTAGTTGTAGAGGTATATTATAAAGGATTGGTGTAGTAAAGGAATCTGATGAAATAACAGAAAAATGATGTTGGCATTTTTTTGAGACTGTATTTTCCTTTATATCACTTATCAATGTTACATTTCCCTTTCTTGCTATTATTGAGTGTACATTTGAGAGTGTTTTATTGATGAGATCATCATCTGGTGCGATTGCTATCACAGACACATTTTCATCTATCAATGCGATAGGTCCATGTTTTAGCTCTCCTGCTTGTATAGATTCTGCATGTATATATGATAATTCTTTCAATTTTAATGCTCCTTCTGATGCAACAGCGTATGAAGCTCCTCTTCCTATATATAATACACTTCTAGAATTGAGTATAGACTCAGCGATTTTTCTATATTGATCGGTATGGTTTAGTAGTTCTGATATTTTTCCAGGAAGCAATAGCAATTGATCAATATAAAAACCTATTCTTTCTTGTAAAAGAGATTTTTTGTTTAGAGCTGCTTTGAGAGCAAAGCATGCTAAAACTATTAGCTGAGA
>JAHZKS010000002.1 GCA_022600235.1 Alphaproteobacteria bacterium
CTCCCATTCTTACCTAAAATCGCTACTCTTTCATTTCCCGCAAGAGCAAAATTAATATCAGATGCGATGATATCTTCATACCCAATTTGCCCATTATTAATCTGCACAATATTTCCTCTGCCTATCTCTGAAGAACTCAAAGAAAATTTAGGTGTTATGATTTCTGCAATTCTTATATTAGAAAGCTGATCTATTAAATCCTCTCGCTTATCTCTGATAGCAAGTTTTTTCTTCCCAGATGTTTCTTGAGCTCTACGTACCTTTGCATGAGAAACTAAAGTTGGCCATTTTCTGTTAGTAATATTTTTTTCTCCTTGTGCTTTGCTGCTTTTTGCACGTTTTTGCTCACGCATCAACCCTTTATGCGCTTCTCTTTTATGATGACTTAATGCTGAGATTTTATCTTCAATAGATTCACGCTTTATACCAAGCTCACACATGTAATCATCATAATTGCCATGAGATACTCTTATTTCACCATTATCTATATGCCATAAAATATCTATCGAATTACGCAATAATTCTACATCGTGCGTTGCTATAATTAAAGTACCTCGGTATCTCTCAAGCATCCTCATCAATGAATTTCTATTATGAGAATCCAGATGGTTTGTTGGCTCATCTAACAATAATATATCTGGCCTTTTGGATAACGACTTAGATAAAGATTTATTGAAACGCTGCCCACCACTGAGTGAGTTATGATCTGATATAATTTGAGGAACATATGCTACAGTAAGACCATTTAATTCTATATCCCCTTCAAAATCTATCATACCTAAAATCATTTTAAGCAACGTAGATTTTCCGGATCCATTCCTACCAATAATACCAATTTTAGAACCTTCATAGACTATGGTGCTAAAATCTTCAAAACAAGTTTTATGGGGAAATTTTAAAGAAATATTTTTGATTTTAATTTGGTGATTATTCATGGATGCCTCAAAATTAGATTAAATAAAACGCATAGAGCGCCTAAAAACTATTTTGAGAAATGATCCATCTGCTTTTACCTAAATTAAGTATTGAACTGAGAATATATCATATTTTCTTTGTGAATTCAACTTTGCTTGATATATTAGCCCTACAATCAAAATAAATATTATGAACTTACTCGCATTCGAAACATCTATAGGAAATTGCTCTGTAGCACTTTTTCATAAAGATAAAAAGCATTTTGCAATGTCAGATAACAAACTGATGCAAAGCGAAGAATTGCTTCCGATGGTAAACGCAATGCTGGAAGAACATGGCATGACGTATCAGGATTTAGATGGAGTATCATGCACAATAGGTCCTGGCAGTTTTACAGGCATTAGAGTCGGTATTGCTGCAGCAAAAGGTATAAAGAAAGTTTTACCAAATATAAGATTAATAGGCGTATCTACTTTAGATATCATGGTGCATGACATTGCAAATACTTTTATAAAATGTCAAAAAATACTGGCTGTACTAAAAGCATATGGCGATGAATTTTATACTCAAGAGTTTTCATCTGATAAAATTTCATCATCAGAAATCAAGCTTATGTCTAAAGAAAAACTTGAGAAGGAAACTAATAAATATGAAATGATAGTAAGCAATGAAACACATGGATTGAACTGCCACTCCATAGATATAACAGCACTATCCGTACTAAACAAAGCAGAGAAAATTTTTGCTTCTATACCCAATCAGAATGATATATCTCCTTTGTATGTCAAAGATCCTAGTATACACCGCAAGACTTAATTATCTTAATTAACTCAATTCCATAATAATTAGTTTGACTTAGTCTCATTATCTGCATATAAATGACTATTAATTTAACCTATATATGGGCTTGTAGTTCAGTTGGTTAGAACACACCGCTCATAACGGTGATGTCGTAGGTTCAAGTCCTACCAAGCCCACCATCTTTTTCTGCGATGCATGCAACTCTGTCATTATATCTCGCTAACAGGTTTTTAAAATCTATCTGTTTAGTGTATTTAGTCATTATTTCTGCATTCTCCACTATTGATTTCATAGAAATGCTTAAAAGAACTAGTGGTAAAAATTTGAGCTTACTCAAAATTCTTGCACATACTGCTTTAAAAGTGCCTTTTATTGTCCAAGAAACTTTTATATTTGCTACTTTCATAGCCTCAATATATATATTTCTACAATTATCAAAAAAAAATGAATATACAATAATTAAAGCAAGTGGAGCCTCTATATGGCAATTTCTTGCTCCATTCCTTCTTACAGTCGGAGTTTTAAGCATTGTTCTCCTTACGATTATAAATCCAATATCATCGTCAATGCTCGTAAAACAACAAAAAATAAAATATAAACTCTTATCTGATCATAACACAAATCCTACCGCAATTTTTGAATCAGGGTTCTGGTTGATAGATAATAACAGCTCTAAAAATACAAAACTTATAATTCACTCTGATTCTATAAACATCTCCAACAAACATACAAAATTAGATAATATCTCTGCTTTGTATATTGATGATAGATTCCATCTTAACAAAGCTGTGACCGCACAATACGCCATCCTAAAAGATAACTACTGGGAATTGTATAACGCAACTGAAAACATACCAAAACAACGTCCACAACATTTTAATACTCATAAAATACCTACAACAATAACTCGTGAGGAGTTACAGAGTAATTTCCAAAGACCAAAGAGGATATCAATATGGGAATTACCATATTTTATCAAAACTCTAAAATCTACAGGACACTCAGCAAAAATGCATATTATTTACTTTTATAAACTGCTAGTAAAACCGTTTATTGCAGTCGCACTTTTATGCATAGCAGCACCTTTTACACTAAAGCCTTTTAGAGGGATAAAACTTGCTAGGTCAATTATATCATGTGGTATTATTGGGTTTATCATTTATACAATGGCAGAACTTGTGTATTTAATAGGCACAGACAGTGGGCTTTCTCCTTTCACTACTAGCATGCTCTTTCTAACGCTAATATCTCTTATTGCATTTTTTACGGTCGCGCGTTCAAAGGTTTAGTCAGAAAACACCATGAATCTTCATATATGATCCTACTAATTCTGATCTTGTCCTAAGAGACGTTTTATATTTTAGGTTATTGATATGATGTTCTGCCGTTCTTGGAGATATATCTAGTATCACAGCAATCTCCTTAGCAGTCTTACCAGAAGCTATTAACCTCATGCATTGAGCTTCTCTATTAGATAAATTAATAGACTGACCATGTTTATCTTCCATGATTACGTCTTGACTTCTAATATACTCCAAGAATTTTTTTGAACTATGTGGCTCACAAGAATTAATATCAAACTTCTTTTTATACATAGCTAACTTAGATAAATCCTGATCATTTATGATACTAGCGGCTTGCACATGAAAGTAAGAAATGAATTGTGCTATTAAATGTAGTTTATCAAGATAAAATTGAGAGTGATTAGAAATATATTCATTTGATCCAAAACAAAATTTTTCAACGTAATCTTCTTTCCTATGAGTAACAGTTAACCCTAAAAAAATATTATTGTCCCGCAATAACACTTCAACAGGATCCGAACGGTCGAGAGAGGAGCTCCTAATATAATAATTGAATTTATTTAAATAAGTATTTTGTATAGCCTTATAAGATTTCTTTGAAATCTCTGCGATATGTTCAAGATATTTTTTTCTATAAGAATCGAAACCATTAGTAAG
>JAHZKS010000104.1 GCA_022600235.1 Alphaproteobacteria bacterium
GAATGATTGCTTCAGTAATTGATATAAAAGAGAAATTAAGTTTCTTATTAAAACAAGAAAATTCATCTAATGCATTTATATTATCTGCTACTAAAGGAGCTGGTAAATCTCAGTTTATATCTGATATAATAGAAGATGTTTTTGATTCAAATGATATTCTATATTCAAACATTAAATGGGTTAGGTCAGAAAAAGATAAAATATTAGTTTCTCAAATTAGGGAGATATATAATTTCTTGGGTAAGACTTGTTATAATAAATTTCCACGGATTGTAATTATAGACCCAGCTGATGATTTAAATATACAATCAAGTAATGCGTTATTAAAAATATTAGAAGATGGTTCTCCGAATGCATATTTTATTTTGATCACGCATAATATTAATTGTCTGCTGCGAACTATTAGGTCTAGATGTATAAATTTCAAACTACCTATTAGTCCAGTGGATAATGAGATTCAAGATACAAAAACAAATCAGGCGCTTTATATCACAAAGGGTGTAGTTGGTTCCGCAAAGATTATAACAGAGGGATCTGGTATTGAATTTTATAAATTAATGTTAGAAACAATAGATAAAATTGATAAGGACGTGCAAATACTATATAAATTTTTGGATAAGCATTTTGCAAAAGATATGCCAGATAGTAAGTGGTTTATGTTTACGATGTTAGTAGAGCATATTCTTACTAAAATTGCTAATTTTGAGTCTAATGCAGATAAATGTATTATTGAGGAAGAAACTAATCTATTTAACAAATTATTTTCATCTTTCTCTTCTCTAAAAAGAGAAACGATTTGTGACCAGGTTAGAGAATTAGTGTATAAATCTGGTATATGTAATTTGAGTCGTTATAATGTGGCATTGCTATTTTTTTTAAAAATAAGAGGAGTATAAGTTGTGAAAAAAAGATTCTACATTACAACTCCAATATATTACGTAAATGCTGACCCGCATATAGGTACTGCGTATACTACATTAGTTTGTGATGTTTTAGCTAGATTTAAAAGGCTAGAAGGCTATGATGTCAAGTTTCTCACGGGTACTGATGAGCATGGTCAGAAAATTTCACAATCAGCCAATAAATCTAATTTAAAAGAACAAGAATTCGTTGATCAAGTCTCTAAGAAGTTCCTTGATCTATTTAAGCTAATGAATATTAGTAATAATGATTTTATTCGAACAACTCAAGACAGACATAAAGAATGCGCGATAGCTTTTTGGGATCTTCTTCAAGAGAATGGGCATATATATTTGGATAAATACTCTGGGTGGTATTCAGTCAGAGATGAATCATTTTACTCTGAAGATGAGTTAGTTGATGGTAAAGCCCCAACCGGTGCAGAAGTGGAGTGGATTGAAGAAGAAAGCTACTTCTTTAATTTATCTAAGTGGGAAGATAAATTATTAGAGTTTTATCAAAAGAATCCTGACTTTGTGTTTCCGAAATATAGGTTTAATGAGATTGTTAGTTTTGTCAAAGGTGGCCTGAGGGATTTATCAATCTCAAGAGTGAGTTTCAAATGGGGCGTGCCTGTGCCTAATAATCCAGAACATGTGATTTATGTATGGCTTGATGCGTTAACAAATTATATTTCTGCACTTGGGTTTCCAGAAAAAACTAATGATATGCAAAACTTTTGGCCAGCGGACGTTCATATGGTTGGTAAAGATATTACAAAATTTCATGCTATCTACTGGCCTGCATTTTTAATGGCAGCTGGGATAGATTTGCCAAAACAAGTTGTAAGCCATGGTTGGTGGCTTAATGAAGGAGAGAAGATATCAAAATCATTAGGTAATGTCATTGATCCTGTAAGTTTGATAGGTGAATATGGTTTAGATCAAGTGCGTTACTATTTGATGCGTGAAATGTCTTTTGGTAATGATGGAAGTTTTTCTAAGTCTTCATTCCTTTCTAGGATTAATAGCGACTTAGCTAATAAGATAGGTAATCTTGTTCAAAGGACTTTATCTATGTCTTATAAAAATTGCAGTGAATCTATACCTCAATATTCTGAAGAAAACATATCAGAGATATATGCGGAGTATGATATCCTGAAAGATGCATTGAGTGTCATTAATAAAGTGAAAGAAAAAATTGATCAATATAATTTTCATCATGCATTAGAGGTAATTATTAGTTTTGTAGACGATCTAAATATATTTGTAGATCATCAAGCTCCTTGGGAGTTAAAGAAAACAGATCAACAAAAAATGGAAAAAGTTTTATATGTTGTTTTAGAATCTGTTCGTTATTTTTCTATTTTATTGATTCCTTTTATACCAGATTCTGCAAATAGAATTTTAGATAATTTATTGGTTCCACAGTCAGAAAGAGATTTTAATTTCTTATTTAAAGAATATGCTCTAAAGGGAGGTGCAATTAATAAGCCTGAAGGTATATTTCCACGTTTAGGGTAGAATATGATAATAGATTCTCACTGTCATTTAGATTTTAAAGAATTATCATCAGATTTAGATTCTGTAATAAAAAGAGCTAGTGAATCTGGTGTAGAGGTTTTGCAAACTATATGTACAAAAATTTCTGAATTCGATAAAATTAGATCTATATCAGAGAAATATAATAATGTTTATTGCTCTGTGGGGGTTCATCCTCATGAGGTGAAGAATGAGGGGGTGATAGATTGTTCTACTATTATTGACCTTGCAAGCCATCCAAAGGTTATTGGAATTGGAGAAACTGGCTTAGATTATTATTATGAGCATTCAGATAAAGATGATCAGATCAAGTCATTTAGGAACCATATTGAAGCTTCTAGAATAACTAAGTTACCTATCATTATTCACACAAGATCAGCAGAAGAAGACACAATTAGTATTTTAAGAGAAGAGATGCAAAAGGGTGTCTTTCCTGCTCTTATTCATTGTTTCACTTCAACTCAAGAACTTGCAAATGAGTGCTTGGATATGGGAATGTATATATCTATATCTGGTATAATTACGTTTAAAAATGCTGAAGAATTACGTTCTGTAATTAAAACTGTTCCTTTAGAAAGGATGTTAGTTGAGACTGATGCGCCTTATCTTGCTCCAGTGCCAATGCGAGGTAAAAGTAATGAACCAGCATTTGTAAAATATACCGTAGAATACTTAGCAAACTTAATAAATCAGGAAAGTATAGATGTAGAGAATGTTACAACAAAAAACTTCCTTGATTTATTTTCCAAAGCTAAACTTTAGTATCTAATTCTAGAATTATTAGCTCTTCTACTTGAATATTGTTTGGTAGAATTCTATTACCTTTTCTATCGGTATATAATAGATCATTCTGTTTCATTATTAATGAGATCTTTGATTGATTCTTTACAAGTCCAATCAGACCTTGAGAGATCTTTGTTGGTGTTCTAGAATCTCCAATCTTGAAGGTAATGGTTTTATTATCACTTTTGGAATTATATATTTGTTTGCCTTGTAGATTTCTCATTGAATAATATGCGCTGATTTCATCACCACACATTATTTTTGGTCCTATAAAAGAAAATGAATCTTTATCTATGAATATACCCCAGTCATTTTGATTGTTGTTTTTTGTTATAACTTTTTCCATAGTCACATCAGCTAACAGAAAATCTTTTTTATTATTTGATATGTTGTCTGAGTGTGTTTTTTCATCATTAAACATTATTTTTCTCTTACCTTTTTCTTTCATGCCAATTAGTGCATTTTCAAGGCTTCTATTTATTGCAGCATCTCCAATATATAGATCTTTCAAGATTGTATTATCAGAATTATTATCTTGCTCAGAAGATTTTTGGATATTATATCTTATAGATATTTTATCTCCACATTGTGCTGTTTTACCGCTGCCAATTACTATATCTTTTGCAATAAACTCTTTATGCACTATATCTTCTCCGAGTGTTCCATGGTAATTCGTTACCATCTTATTTACTAAATCTTCAAATACTATGCGTCCATGTGGATTGTCTAAAACTTTATTAATCAAGTTTACAGTCAATTTAGATATTATGGAGTCTTCTTTTGATTGTACGGAAAAGGGTATTGTGGAATTATGTGGTTCATTGTTTTTATTCTGGGGAGCTAGAGGTGTATCAGAAGTTCCAAGGCTCTTTACAATGCGACTGGTTTTTGTTGCCAAATCTTTTATATATCCATTATTTGCATTGTATAACGCAATAAGAATAAACCCAATGATCAAATATTTTATCCAAGAAAAATGTCTCATAAACCTGTAATCAAATAATCTTATGTAGATTATATGCATAATTATTTGTTTGTGAATGCATTTTAGTATTTTACTGAGTTATAGATTAGTGATTTATTAATAAATCAGGGTTAACATGGTAAATCTATTAAAATGACTTTAGTATGAAAAAATCTAATAGTCGAATCGTATCAATTCTGGGATGGAATTTAATTATAATTTCTTTTGTCGCCGTATCTTTTTACTTTTACGGGTTTTTCTCTAAAAATACTTCAAATGACGATAATCACACTTTATCTAAAAGTATAAAGAGGATTTTTCAAGAACATGAAGATGTTATAATATCTAAACTACAATTAGATAATTATCTTTCCAAGCAAAGATCTGAGAGAAGATCAATTGATTTAGCGCAGGAATTTGGTTTTAATTTTAGCCGTGTAAATTTAGAGAATGTTAATCTAATGCTCAGTAATGCTAGAGGAATAAATTTTAGTCGTGCTAATTTAGATTTGGCAGACTTGAGCCATGCTGATATGACCGGTGTAGATTTATCTAGGGCATCTTTAAAAGGAGCAAAGTTAAAGCATACAGTTGTAAATAGAGCTGCTTTGCATCATGCGTCGTTACAGTTTGTTATCATGAGGCATGCTTCTCTTATTGATGCGCATCTAAATCATACAAGCTTCCGTGGTGCAGATCTGACAGGAGTAAATTTTTCTGGGGCGAAGATTCATGATGTGGATTTCACAAATGCTAATTTGCAAGGGGCAAAATTTGATAATGCAAGTATACAGAATGTGAAGTTTAAAAATACTAACTGCAGTGGAGCCAGTTTTTATAATGCAGTTATAGAAAAATCAGATTTTCATAAAGTGAAATTTCACGGTTCAAAGCTAGTAGATGCAAATATAAAAAGTAATAGTCTTGAAAAAATTCATTTTAAGGATGCAGATTTACGTGGAGTTAAGTTTAAGAACAATGTAACTAATCATATAAAAATTACTGGAACCAAGATAGACTATGTAGAAGGATTAAATTTCAGTTACTCTGAGGCTAAGCCTATGGAAGTAGCTATTGTTAATAAGGTAAAGCTGAAATGAACAAGATAGTATATTTTATTTTAATACAGATTTTTATGTCTGTGGCTATGGCAGAATCTTTACATAAAACATGTGTATTCTCAAGTTGTGCTACAACTCCTGAAGTCAAAACTGTTGATAAACCTAGTGGGTATGCATCTTATAATGATCTGACAAGAATGCCAGGAGGTTTCAATAATGAGTATGCAAGTAAAGTTTTGGTAAGAGGTATTGTTGTAGATAAAGAATGTATTCCAATAGCAAATGCAAAAATTAAGTTTTGGCAAAGGGATGAGTATGGTGATTATCGTTATTATAAAAAATTTGCTACTGCATATGAGAAATATAAGAGTAATTATAAAATGTATAGACAGTTCCGTGGCCATGGCACTGCGTTCTCAGACAATACTGGTAAATTCTTATTTATTACTGTGAAGCCATCACAGCCTAAGAAAAAGAATTTCTTAGATGGAGTTAATGCAATGGTTTCAGTTAAAGGATTTAATGATTTTGAAACAAAAATCTATTTGCAAAAAACTCATAATAAAAAAGAAATCCATCATGGAGTATCTGCCCATCTAAACTTAGCTGCTACTAAATTCTATGGTAAAGAAGTCTATGATGTTTATATTGTTCTTGATGGATTAAATAAATATAGAAGATACTAACTTGCATGCAAATCAACAAAACTCAGTTTATATCACCCAATTTCTCTGAAAGAGATGATTCTGTGGATATGATTGTTATACATTCAACTCATATGAAAAAATATGATTCTTTGCACAGGCTATGTGATAGAGAATCCCAAGTAAGTTGTCATTATGTAGTTGGATTAGATGGTGATGTATATGGTTTGGTCGAAGAAGGTAAGGTAGCTTACCATGCTGGTGCAAGTTACTGGAGAGGCAGAGAAAAGCTTAATAGATATTCCATCGGTATAGAATTGGTCGATGTTGACGTGGATAATAAAAGAGTAAAAAACTTTACTGAACAGCAAATGCAATCACTGCTTAAAATCATGAAAGACATGATGAGTAGGTATAAAATACCATCTTATAATATTGTGGCACACTCAGATATTGCTCCTGATAGGAAAGATGACCCTGGCGAAATATTTGATTGGCAGCGTCTTTCAGATCATGGAATTGGTGTTTTTCCTAATAAACATACCCAAGATGTAAGTGGATTCTTGATCAAGAAAGGAGATAAGGGAAATGATGTTTTAATGGTGCAAAGGCTTTTACACCAATACGGATATAAGATTACTGTGGACGGTGTCTATAACAAGCAAACTGAGGATGTTATTATAGCTTTTAAGCGACATTTTGATGATAGGAATATATCAGATGTATTTGATGAGGTTTCTCTTGCGGTGTTGAAAGAGATTATTCAATATTCCTCAACACAGGATTAAAGTCATTTTCTTTAAAGTCTCTCTCTAGTATCAGTTTTTCTTTTAGAAGATTAGCTGCCCTCTGGGTTTCATTATATTTTATGGCATTAGGTGGGGTGGTATGGTGGCCTTTAAAGTTTGATACCCATCTTTGATTAATTAAGTTTCGTGCGAATATATTTAATTTATCTCTATTCATTCCTAGTAGCTCTATTAAGTATACTTCTTTTCCAGTTGCGCAAGCTTCAGAAATCATGCTGACTGATTCATTTGTAACAAATATTTTATCTGATATTGCGAGCATTGCGAAATATGGATTTTCTTTTTCTGGGTTTGTGATGTACACGCGTTTGTGTGTACCAAAATGTTTATCTAACAAAGAAACCATATATTTTGGAGTTCGTCTAGAAGTGGTGATTAAAGTTGTACCGTTATTGAGCTGTATAATCTTTTGTATTTTATTTACTAGATCACGAGATTGTGTCTTATTCATTTTGTAATTTTTTGTGATTCCTCCTACAAGTACTGAATGAAATGGAGTAGTCATTTCTTCAAATATGTAAGAATATTTTTTCTTCTCTTCCTCTAATTTTACATCTGTAATACGATGTAATGACATGTTAGTTTTACATACATTTTTTCCTTCTATCTTGTCGTGATACATGCTGAATATCATATCAAAATTATCAGGTGAAATTCTGGGGTCCTGAATATATACAGTATATGTTTTTTTCTTACTGGTTTCTCTTATGTATCTTGCGATATTTATAGATTTAGAACCTGATGCTATAACTATATCTGGCCATGGCTCATCCATTATGTCGCTGTCTTGTGTTAAGAATTCAGAAGGAGACCGAGATAGTAGAAAGGATAGTGGAAGAAATGAGAATGGGAATTTTCTTATAAATGTTTTCTTTACAAAATCTACCCCTAGAGCTTCTGCTAGCCCTAGGGCCTGACTTAAGAAACCCGATTGCTCATTTGCTATGACCCAACATATTTTTTTATTTTTCATAACTCCCTATATTTCCTATAAATATTATATAATGATAACAGTATAAGTAATGGATATATAATACTTAATACTGGCAAAAGAAGATTCATTAATCCTGTGAATTCTAAATTTGAAACTATGACTGTTGTGATTATACTAAACAGAAGTATAATATCATATTTGATATTATACTTCTTAAATATTTCATAAATAAAATCTGTCCATATTGTCAGTGCTGCTATTGCGGTTGAAATACATGCAATGAAAACTACTGCTGCAAATATAATCGCCAGAAAATGACCACAAGACATTTTGACTATGTTTGGTAGTAATTGAGTTGCAGGTATATTTTGCAATTGGTCAGTATATCGTGATCCTATATAAAAGAATGTTCCGTATACTAAAGTAAGCAATATCGCGCTAATTACAGATGCTTTTAATCCATTTATAACCATTGCTTTCTTGCTCTGCCCTAGTGATTTAAGGTAAGACATAGCTATTGTAGTGAAATATATTGCGCCTGGTAAATCGTATGTGAGGTATCCTTTGTATATACCATCTTTAAATGCTCTAGAGTTGATATTATAGCTCATATTTAATGGATTATTCATGTTTTGATATATAACTATACCGACTATTAATGCAAGTAATGAGAGCATAATAGGAGTCATGTAACGTCCTACTATCTCTACCATTTTTGTTCTGTTGACTGTAAGGAAGAATAGCAATATTGCAGAGACTATGTAGAATGTTAGGCCATTTATTTGTGGAAATACAGAACTTACTCCTCCATAAGCTACAATAAGACACCTAGGTACTACACCAAATGGACCTTCTATGCAGATTAATATGGCTTGAGTTATAAACCCAAAGGTTAGCCCTAAAGGGGCAAAAAATTCTTTTGTGTTATGTGACATCACGCCTCCAATTAGTCCGATAAATGTGACTATTACTCCGGTGATGCAGAATCCTGTAAGGGCTGGTACCCAGTCTTTAGGCCAAGTTTGTGTAAGGAGCAATGGAAGAGTCATATTTCCAGCTCCAAAGAACATGGTAAAAACTGCTAAACTTACAGTCCAAATGTTTTTATTCATAAAATAATTCTTTTTTTAGCTAGTATAGCTTCTTATTCCTATAAGTTAATAGTAAAGATCTACAATTCTTTTCTTAACTATTAACGGATTAACCTCTTGTTAATCAATTATATGTACAATATACAAACTTTATATTAAATTTGTACATTTTATTATGAAAAAATCAAAAGCAAAATTGGCTCTACATTCCACTATATTATCTGGTAACACGCTTTTGGTTAAACAACTATTGTCTGAACCGATAGATGTAAATGCAAGAGATAGCAAAAAGAATACCCCATTGCATATAGCAGCTATCAAAGGTTATGCTGAAATTTCTGAGCTTCTTATTAAAAAGGGAGCAAATGTAAATTTAAAAAATAAATA
This sequence comes from Alphaproteobacteria bacterium, assembly GCA_022600235.1. Taxonomy (GTDB): domain Bacteria; phylum Pseudomonadota; class Alphaproteobacteria; order Rickettsiales; family JABSSG01; genus JAHZKS01. Next base: position 9,115 of record JAHZKS010000104.1, read on the forward strand.
TGGATCTTTGCCATTACATCTAGCAGCACAGCAGAATCACTCAGATGTAGCTCTTGTACTAATTAAACATCATTCTTTAATAGATTCTAAGGATCGATATGGAGAAACACCACTTCATTTTTTTGCTTCCAACTGTAATGTAGAGTTGAGTAAGAAGTTGATAAAAAAGGGTGCAAAATTAAGCCAAACAAATAGTCATTTCTTGACTCCTTTATCTATCGCTGAATCAGAAGGTCATGATGATTTGTCAGATATTTTGAAGAGAGCTGGTGCTCTTTCTCCCAAAGGAATAATTGAGACAATGGTAGAAACATTTCAGAGTTCGAATAGTGCTAGAAGGCTTATATCTGTATCATTTATAATTCTTGTTTTAGGTAGCTCAATTATTGCTAGTGCTGTAACATCTGGTAAGTTATCTTTTTCAATATTGGCAGCACTTGCTGCAAGTATTGGTGTTGTCATGGTTTGCTTTGAAAGGCAGTATCGAAGAGTTAGAAATTTAGAGCGTAAAATGCTAAACGGATTATTGAGTAAAGATGAGATTTCTCATTTACTTTTTGCGAAAAAACTAAATGTAAAAGAGCAAAAACTTTTCGATGATGAGTTTACTATAGATGAGCCAACAAATGATAATAATGAAGATCAGAAAGAGAATCATAGTAAGAAAAAATCCTCATAAAATAAATAATTTCAGAAGTTCATTCTGCAAACAATAGACAATTAACCTTTTGTTAACCTTTTCTGCGTAGCATCTTAAAACTTTGTATAAAAATAGGTTTTAGAGAGAATATGAAATTTAAGTATGTATTGTTCGCTTTACTCTTTATAATGCCATCATTTGCTGGAGGAGATTTAGTTGATTCATCGTTCTTGAAAAACCCTTATGTTGGTTTTAATGCTGGATTTGCTTATACTTTGTCTACAGATAATAGATTCGAGACTTCAAATACAGAAGATGCTGCAGAAGTTGCTTTTGTAATTGGTGGAGAATTATCCCATAATTGGAGAGTTGAATTTGAGGCTAATTATAATACTAAATTTGAGGCTAAAATTAGTACAGGGTTAAAAAAACAAGAGTTTGAATCATTTGCCGGATTATTAAACTTATATAGATTCTGGGATTTTCGTAATTCTGATAAAGTACAGCCTTTTATATTTGGTGGTTTTGGATTTGCTTATAATATAGCAGATGATTATCAAACTTCTAATAATCTTGGTATAGTCACCTCATATATTAAAGGAGATAAATCTCTAGAACCTGCATATCAATTTGGTACTGGGGTTTCACTCAAAGTTAATGATTATTCTTCTTTCGACTTTTCTTTGCGTTACTTAAATAGGGGGAGTGCAGATACAACTAATATTCAAGTAGCAAGCGGAATTATTTCTACAGCTACTAAGGAAAAGGCAACCATTAAGAGTATCTTAGGGGTAGTAGGTATAAGAGTTGTTCTTTAATCTGAATTAAGTATTCATAATGTCCAATATTATAACATCCCAAGAAAAAGAGTTTTTAACTTCTTTAGTGAAATCTAAATATTCTGGTAATGAAGCAGGGAGTATGTTAGCTATACTATTGCTTCCACAAACATTTCATAATGTAATATCATCTTTAGATGACTTATCGTTTGGAAGTCTTCTTTTTGATATTGATACAAGTAGCGCTGAAGTACCAGATCGGATAAAAGCATATCTTCTAAAACCTTCTGGCAGTAGTATTAATACTGGGACTTTAGCAGCAGATATATCTACAAATGCAGCAGCGATAGTATCTCTAGGTGACACAAGCGCGCTAGAGGCTTCTGTTTCAACGAATGCAGCGGAAATTACAAGTAACGATGTAGATATCTCGAGTTTAACTTCAACGAATATTGTCCAAGATGCAGATATCTCAACGAATGCTGCAACAGGAGTTACAAATGCAGCAGGCATAGCTGCAAACCTTGCAAGTATTACAAGTAACGATGGAGACATATCAAGTCTAACTTCAACTAATGCTGCTCAGGATACTTCTATTACAGCGGTTGAATCTACAAATATTGTTCAAGCATCAGAGATCTCAACGAATGCAGTAACAGGGGTTACAAATGCAGCAGGCATAGCTACTAACCTTGCAAGTATTGCAAGTAACGATGTAGATATATCATCTCTAACTTCAACTAATGCTGCTCAGGATACTTCTATTACTGCGGTTGAATCTACGAATATTGTTCAAGATGCATCTATCTCAACGAATGCAGCAACAGGGGTTACGAATGCAGCAGGTATAGCTACTAACCTTGCGAGTATTACAAGTAACGATGGAGATATATCATCTCTAAC
>JAHZKS010000012.1 GCA_022600235.1 Alphaproteobacteria bacterium
ATGTTTTTTTATTTTCTCCCCTCATAATTGGCAGATGAACTTACAAGAAGCTGCTTCTCCTGTGATGGAGCAAGTTTCAGCCTTTCACCAATTTCTTTTATACATCATTTTTGGAATTGTTTTATTTGTTTTCTGTTTGCTAGCTTATGTTTGTGTGAGGTTTAGTAAGAAAAATAACCCAGTCCCCTCCACAACAACACATAATATATTAATTGAAATTATATGGACCGTTGTCCCTGTAATTATTTTAGCGATTATTGTTGTGCCTTCTATTAAGATTTTATATTTCATGGAACAAAAATTTGACCCTGATATGACAATAAAAGTTGTAGGTCATCAGTGGTACTGGGAATATGAATATCCAGATGAAGATTTCTCTTTTGATAGTTATATAATAAAAGATCAAGATTTAAAACCTGGTCAGTTGAGGCTGCTTGAAGTAGATAATAGAGTTATTGTACCTGTAGGTGCTAATGTAAAAGTATTAATTACATCATATGATGTAATACATAGTTGGGCTGTACCTGCTCTTGGTATCAAAACTGATGCTGTGCCTGGAAGAGTTAATGAAACTTGGTTTAGAATAGATAAGCCAGGTGTATATTATGGACAGTGCTCTGAGATATGCGGTATAGGACATGGTTTTATGCCAATTGCGGTTGAAGCCGTAAGCAAAACAGATTATGAGAAATGGCTATTAAAATATAAGACACCGCCACCTGCACCAGAAACGGCAAAAAACAATGGAGAGATTAAAAATGAACAAAAACAAAGTGCATAAACATCACGATGACACCCCAACCGGAATAACTAGGTGGTTATTTTCTACAAACCACAAAGATATTGGTACGATGTATATTATCTTTGCTGTTATTGCAGGAATGATTGGTGGAGCTTTCTCTGGTATCTTTAGGTTAGAGTTAATGCAACCTGGCGATCAGTTCTTAGGTGGTGACCATCAATTCTATAATGTGTTAATCACTGGACATGCTTTAATAATGGTGTTCTTCATGATTATGCCTGCAATGATTGGAGGATTTGGTAACTGGTTTGTACCCCTCATGATAGGAGCTCCAGATATGGCCTTCCCTCGTTTAAATAATATAAGTTTTTGGCTTCTAATACCATCATTCTTATTATTGATCTTATCAGCCTTAATTGATGGAGGAGTAGGAACAGGCTGGACTTTATACCCACCACTCAGTAATGCTATGTTCCATTCTGGACTCGCTGTTGATCTAGGAATATTTAGCTTGCATTTGGCTGGTATCTCTTCTGTTTTAGGGGCAATTAATTTCATAGTAACAATCTTCAACATGCGCGCACCTGGAATGTCATTAACCAAAATGCCTTTGTTTGTCTGGTCTATATTGGTTACCGCATTTCTAATATTACTTGCAATACCAGTACTTGGTGGTGGAATCACCATGCTACTTACAGATCGAAATTTTAACAGTAGCTTCTTCAACCCTGCTGGAGGTGGTGACCCTGTATTATTCCAGCATTTATTCTGGTTCTTTGGACATCCAGAAGTATATATAATTGTATTGCCAGGATTTGGAATCATAAGCCAAGTTGTGTCAACATTCTCAAAGAAACCAATCTTTGGTTACTTAGGAATGCTTTATGCCATGATCAGCATTGGTTTAATAGGATTCCTAGTTTGGGCACATCATATGTTCACTGTAGGAAGTAGCGTAGAGATATTAGTATATTTCACCATAGGAACCATGGTGATTGCTGTACCTACTGGAATAAAAATCTTTAGTTGGATTGCTACAATGTGGGGTGGATCTATAGAATTTAAAACACCTATGCTATTTGCAATTGGCTTTATTATTGTATTCACAATAGGTGGAGTTACTGGTGTTGTGCTTGCGAATGCTTCTGTAGACAGAATTTTACATGATACATACTATGTTGTGGCACACTTCCATTACACAATGTCTTTAGGTGCACTACTTGCAGCCTTTGCAGGATTCTATTATTGGATAGGAAAGATTAGCGGAAAACAATATCCAGAACTTCTTGGACAAATTCATTTTGCAATCACATTTATTGGTGTAAACCTTACTTTCTTCCCTCAACATTTCTTAGGATTAAGTGGAATGCCTAGAAGAGTCCCAGACTATCCAGATGCCTTTGCAGGATGGAATATGGTATCTTCCATAGGAGCATTTATATCTCTATTTGGAGCATTTTTCTTTATATATATAATATTTCATACTTTGAAATGGGGTAAGGCTTGTCCTAAAAACCCTTGGGGTAAAGGAGCTACAACTTTAGAATGGACTTTAACATCTCCTCCTGAATTTCATTCATTTAGCGTACCACCTAAAATAAAAAATTAATATGTCTAAGACTATTTCATCAAACCATAGTAATTCATATGCAAAAGATGCAAGCTTATCCGATTACATAAGTTTGTTAAAACCAAGAGTGATGAGCTTAGTGATATTCACAAGCTTTATAGGTTTATATTTAGCACCAGGTTATATACATCCTGTTATAGCAACAGTTGCAATAGTTTGTATTACACTTGCATCTGGAGCATCTGGAGCTATCAATATGTGGTATGACCGCGACATAGATGCAATTATGACCCGTACACAAAACAGACCTATACCGAAAGGTACTATACATGCAGATGAAGCATTGCATTTAGGAGTGTCTTTATCACTTCTATCAGTGGCTATAATGGGTCTTCTCGTGAATGTTTTATCAGCATTTATATTAGCTTTCGCTATATTCTTTTATGTCGCTATATACACGATGTGGCTAAAACGAAGCACAGTACAAAACATTGTAATAGGCGGAGCAGCAGGAGCATTACCTCCTCTAATAGGATGGGTTGCAGTAACAAATACTATAACACTAGAGCCAATTATTTTATTCCTTATAATTTTCATTTGGACTCCTCCTCACTTTTGGGCCCTTGCTTTGCACACCTCCAAGGATTATGCTAAAGCAAAAGTGCCTATGATGCCTATAATATCTGGTGTAAAATCAACAAAAGTACAAATTTTTATTTATACATTACTTCTAGTACTAACAACTATTACACCTTATTTACTGGATATTTCTGGAATATATTATTTATCTTTTGCTATAGTTTCTGGATCAGTTTTTTTATACTATTCTTACAAGATGTTCAAAGATTCATCTTACTATCTTAAGACTTTCAAATATTCTATACTTTACTTATTTCTAATTTTCTTATTTCTAGCATTTGATAAAATA
>JAHZKS010000105.1 GCA_022600235.1 Alphaproteobacteria bacterium
AGACCAGTACCTACATCTTTGCTATTCTTATCCATAGAACCAACATTTCTAGGGTTTTCGTAGTGATTTATTACTTTATCGCTGTATGCCATTTTATTTACCTATAATTAAAATTAATGATCAGACCATTTAATACTTTTTAAATCTATTCCTTCTTGAGCCATTTCCCATAATGGACTCATATCTCTTAGCTTTTTTACTGCGCCTTGTAGCATAGATATAGCGTAGTCTAGCTCCTCTTCAGTTGTAAACCTGCCAATACCAAATCTTATAGAAGTATGCGCTAGTTCTTCTTCAACTCCTAAAGCTCTCAAAACATATGATGGCTCAAGCGATGCAGAAGTACAAGCAGAACCAGATGAAACAGCAAGCTCTTTTATAGCCAATATCATTGATTCTCCTTCAATATATGCAAAACTAATATTTATACAACCAGGCCACCTCATTTCTCTACTACCATTCAAAAATACATCTGGTATAGAGTCTAAAATTTTACTACAGAATTTATCCGATAGTTTCTTAGTTCTCTGATAATCTTCTTGCATAGTGTCTTTTGCAATCTTTGCAGCTTCCCCTAAACCTACAATTAACGGTGTAGGCAAAGTTCCAGATCTAAACCCTCTCTCTTGACCACCACCATTAATAAGAGGTTCTAATCTCACTCTTGGCTTTCTTCTTACATAAAGCGCACCAACACCTTTTGGTCCATAGATTTTATGACCAGATATGCTGAGTAAGTCTATCTTCATATCTTCAACATCTAGCGGTATCTTACCAAATGCTTGTGCAGCATCCGTATGAAATAGAACGCCATTTTCTCTACATATAGCACCAATTTCTTTAATCGGCTGCAATACACCTATTTCATTATTAACAGCCATAACAGAAACCATTAATGTTTTTTCTTTTATCGCTAATTTTAACAAGTTTAAGTCTAATAAACCTTCTTCATTCACTGGAAGATAAGTGATCTCAAAACCTAATTGCTCCAAATTTCTACAAGCATCCAACACACATTTATGCTCTGTTTTAACCGTAATAATATGATTTTTTTGATCTTTATAGAATTGTGCAGCACCCTTTATTGCAAGATTGTTTGACTCTGTAGCGCCAGAAGTAAAAACTATTTCTTTAGGATTAGCACCTATAACGTCTGCAACTTGCTTTCTAGCCACTTCTATTGCATCTCCAGTTTCCCATCCCATAGAGTGACTTCTTGAATGAGGATTCCCAAATTTCTCTGTAAAATACGGCAACATAACATCAAGAACCCTTTTATCCATAGGGGTTGTAGATTGGTAATCCATATAAATCGGAAATTTTAATTTTTGTTTTATATCATCCATATTGTACTTTTTCCTCAATTTGATTTTTATGACCTGAAAGAGAAACATAAATTTCCTTCCAAGCATTTATAAACTTTTCTACATCTTCTATCGAATTTCCAAGACCTAAACTAATTCTAATAGCATTCTTGCTCATCCAATCTTTTTCGTCCATAGCATGCAAGACATGAGACTTTTCTACAACTCCAGAAGAGCATGCAGAACCCGCACTTACAGAGAAGCCTTTTAAGTCAAAATTAATTAACTGCGTTTGGTTATTAACCCCTGGCATTGCAATATAACTAGTATTAGGAAGCCTTGTACAATTTTTAGAATAAATCTTCGCCTCTGGAGCAAAGCACAAAATCTTTGATTCTAAATTGTCTCTTAAATGGCTCAGCTTTCTGTATCTTAAAAGATTACTTTGTGTCACCTTTACTGCTTCACCAAAACTTGCAATAGCATATGTATTTTCTGTACCAGCTCTAAACCCCCTCTCTTGACCTCCTCCACGTAATAACGCAGGCATCTCAATATCAGCCCTCTTAACCACAGCAGCAGCACCATGAAAACCACCTATCTTATGTGAAGATATAGTCGCGATATCTACTCCAAGATCAACTAAATCGCATAATACTTTACCAAATGTTTGAACCATATCGCTATGTAAGATAGCACCTTCTTCATGAACGACTTGCGATATCAATTTAATATTTTGCATAACACCTGTTTCGTTATTAGCATGAGATATTGAAACTAGTTTCTTCTCAGATTCACATAATTTTAATGACTCTCTTAGATACTCTAAATCTAAAACACCATCTTTATTAACTTTGAGGAAAGTCACCTTATCTCTTAAATATGCAAGCCTTGTTATTGAAGAATGCTCAGTAGCAGGTAAAAATAAATGCCACTCCTGCAGCCCCTGAAGAATCATATTATTACCTTCAGTGCCGGAAGAAGTAAATATCAAGTCATAATCAAACTGACTTATATTAAGAGCACTCATAATATTACCACGTGCCTCTTCTACTAGACCTTTAGCCACTCTTCCTTCTTTATGTATAGATGATGGATTTGCTGCCCTACTCATCATAGGAATAACCTTATCCAACACTTCTTTTAAAGGTGGATATGTAGCATTATGATCTAAGTATATGTTCTGTTTATTCATAAACTAACTTCATTCTCCTCAAAATCTTTCACTACATCATAGACAGATATTCCATTAAAATACTCAAGAACTTTTTTACCAAGTCCCTTCCATATAAAATGCGTAGCACATTTACCACCGAGGGGTGTGCATTTCTCACCCTGACTACATCTTGTCATTTTAAATGACCCATCAACAGCAAGAATAATCTCTGACAATTTAATAGCTTCAATTGAGCTATTCAGTATATAACCACCACCAGGCCCCTTAATTGAAGATACAATACCTTCTTTTCTAAGCTTTGAAAAAATTTGCTCTAAATAACTTAAATCAATATTTTGTCTGGTAGAAATCTTTTGCAATGAGACAGGTTTACCACCTGAATGCATCCCCATATCAACTACAGCCATTACTGCATATCTGCTTTTTGTAGAAAATTTCATTACAAAATCAAAACTATTAAACTAATGAGTGCAGTATCGAATAACCCAGCAATTTAGTCAAGTATTTTCTGATAGTTCTTCTTGATTTTGATTAGCATTAATAGTAGATTAGTTGGTCTGCAACTCGATATGCATCATAAACATAAAAATCTTTATTAAGTTTTAAAATATGCCAGAAGTAATTATTAGCGGATCCGAAGGAAGAATAGAAGGGAGATATCATCATAGTGAAAAAAATAACCCTCCTATAGCCATAGTATTTCATCCACACCCTCTTCACGGCGGCACGATGAATAACAAAGTGGTATATAATTTATATCATTGTTTTGTAAAAGCTGGATTCTCCGTGCTAAGAATTAACTTTAGAGGAGTTGGAAAATCTGAAGGAAAGTTTGATAATGGTATAGGAGAATTAACCGATGCCGCAACTGCATTAGATTGGCTACAGCTTCAAAATCCTACATCAAATACTGTGTGGGCTGGAGGGTTCTCTTTTGGAGCATGGATTTCTATGCAATTACTAATGAGACGACCAGAAATTCAGTCATTTGTTTCTATCGCTCCTCCTTTAAATAAATATGATTTTTCATTTTTATCACCTTGCCCTGTATCAGGACTTATTTTACAAGGAGATCAAGACAGCATAGTACCAGAAGATGAAGTTACAAAGTTAGTCAAAAAAATACCAAAACAAAAGCATATTGAAATAGATTATCAAATAACTAAAGGAGCAGACCATTTCTTTAGAACAAAAATAGATGAAATGAATTCTGCAGTTACAGAGTATATCAAAGGCAGATTTGAGAATTATAAACCCGCAAAGGCTAAAATCGATAGAAGGCGCCGCCAGACACCTCAGAACTAACGCCTGTTGTATAAGGCGCAGATAACGGCAAATTATAATAGCTTCTAACTGCTAAAAACCCGAAAGCTTGAGCCTCCACAAAATCTGGATTGATAGATGCCACATCAAATATGTGAAAGTCTTCTAAATTTATAATATCAAAATTATATTGTTTTCGTAATATATCCATAAGGAATAAATTCTTACTTCCCCCACCGCATACTATCCATTTCTTAGGGGGTTTAGGAAAAAATTTCTGTGCATCTTGTATACATTTTGCAGTTAAATAAGTCAGAGTGGCAGCTCCATCTTCTGTGGCCAACTCATTAACTTTTTTCATAATTGACTTAAACTTATTTCTGTCCAGAGATTTTGGCGGTTTTGTAGAAAAGAACTTATTCTTCATAAAAGCATCTAAAAGAGACTCATTTGGTATACCGCTACGAGCAACTTTTCCTCCCTCATCAAATTGCTTATTTTTGCGTTCATCCATCCAATCATCTATCAGAGCACAACCAGGACCTATATCAAAAGCAATAATATCATTTTCATCTACATATGTTACATTAGATACGCCACCTATATTTAGCACAGCCACAGGTTTCTGCAAATTTTTACAAAGAGCTTTATGATAAAATGGCACTAACGGAGCACCCTGACCACCACGAGATATGTCTTTACTTCTAAAATCTGCAATAACATTAATCTGAGTTAACTCAGATAACAGTGATGGATTACCTATAATCAGAGTCTTCTTTTTTGCTGGATTATGATAAATAGATTGACCGTGAAAACCAATTAAATCTATGTCAGAACTCTTTAAATTTGCTTTCTTTAG
>JAHZKS010000106.1 GCA_022600235.1 Alphaproteobacteria bacterium
ATAAGAAGAAAAAATTTATATAGAAATACTACGTAACTAGATTTGAGATCTTGTGTTACAAATTTTGTAAGTGCATAAAGAGTGGCTATAGCAATAGAATCAACTAGAATCAAACTTATACCAGCTAGATTGTTACGCCCTTTGTACATTAAATTACTATATACCTATATACCCTACACTGGACCCAGAATAAACTTATCCTATATAATTCACAACCAAATATAGAAAAAATAGCAATAAATTTATTTATCTGATATTATTCCCAGTCCAATTAATACCATTACAAACAATGAAATTATTCTTACTTTCTGCCTCACTTGCTTCAGACTCTTTGAATAGTAAATTAATAGCTTCATGCCAATCTTATCTGCAGAATAAACATGAATTAATTATAGAGAAATTTAGTGATTTTGAATCTCCTTTGTACAGTATTGATATAGAAAACAAAGAAGGCATACCAAAAAATGTAGAAAGATTTGCATCACATCTAATAAATGCAGATAAAATAATATTTGCCGTGCCAGAGTATAATGGTTCAACACCTGGAGCATTTAAAAATATGATTGACTGGGTTTCAAGAATAAGACCAGTGCCCTTTAAAAACAAACAAATACTTATCATATCTGCCTCTCCAAGTAACTATGGTGGAAACAGAGCTTTTTTGCATACGCGTGCACCTTTCGAATCATGTGGGGCATTTGTGTACCCTAGAACATTTTCATTAGCCAATGCTCATAATATGATTGATAAGGATGGAAAAATCATAGATACTAAACTGGAACAAAACTTACATAACCTTATAGAAGAATTTACATCATAATAGGAAATAACATGACACAAATCACAGTAAAACTAATTAAATCCGAATCAGGAAAAGACCTTCCAACTCCTAAATATGCAACAGCAGGGAGCGCTGGAATGGATTTATATGCAGATACTCAAGGCTCTATAACATTAGCAAAAGGAAAAAAAATGTTGATCTCCACAGGAATATCAATAGGTTTGCCTGAAAAATATGAAGCTCAAATCAGACCAAGGTCAGGTCTTGCAGCCAAAAATGGTATCACTGTATTAAATACACCTGGTACTATAGACTCTGACTATACTGGAGAAATTAAAGTTATACTGATAAACCTATCAGATGAAGATTTTATAATAGAGCGTGGTATGAGAATTGCACAAATGATCATTGCACCGGTAACCACAGCAAATTTTATAGAAACAGAGTCACTGGAAGAAACAGATCGTGGGACTAGTGGATTTGGATCCACAGGAGTCAAAGCTTAGAGCCACACTTTTTATACAGTTATACACCTGTAATAATTATAGGGTTATGCATTTAATAGCACTAAAGATGTTAGTTGGTGACCGCGCCAAATATTTTGGCCTGGTATTCGGGGTTATGTTTGCCACGCTCCTTATGTCACAGCAAGTCTCAATGTTTATAGGAATTCTGGAAAGAACTGCCAGCCAAATAGTAGATGTGAGTGAAGCAGATATATGGGTTATGTCACCAGAAATGACGTATATAGATGAAATAAAACCTATGGCAGATTTTGAGCTGTACAAAATACGAGGAACCACAGGAGTCAAATGGGCTGTACCTTTCTTCAAGGGAATTGGTAGAGTAAAAACTTTTCATGGAAAACTACAACAAGTTGTGCTCATTGGAGTTGATAACGCTAGTTTAATCGGAAAGCCACCAAAAATGCTCGCAGGAAAATGGGAAGATCTCAAAGAGCCAAACGGTATAATTTTAGATAAAGCAGGCTGGGATTATATATGGCCTAACAAACCAATCGAATTAGGTGTCGAAGTTGAGCTAAATGAAAAAATTGCAAAGATAGTAGGAATATGTGAAGCAAGCCCACCATTTATGACATCTCCAATAATGTATACACAATTTAAAAATACACCAACTTATATACCACAAGGTAGAAAATACATGTCTTTTGTAGTAGCAAAATCTGAGGAAGGTTTCTCAGCTGAAGAAGTAGCAAGAAGCATTCATGACAAAACTAATCTACAAGCTCTAACAACAGAAGAATTTAAATGGAGAAGCATAAACCATTATCTTACAAAAACCGGAATACCAATAAACTTTGGTATAACAGTAGGCCTTGGTTTTCTTATTGGAGCTACAATAGTTGCTCAGACATTTTACATATTTATTATAGAAAACATCAAACCATTTGCTGCTCTAAAAGCCATAGGAGTTACCAACAAACAAATATTCTTTATGGTAATGGTACAAACACTTGTTGTAGCATGTATAGGGTTTGGGATAGGAATTGGACTAGCCACATTATTTTTTGAGAGCACTTCTCACCTCAATGCAATGAGAGGTTTTCAATTGATTTATGAAGTTGTTATTGGCACCGGAATAACAATTTTGGTAATTATGATCATGGCATCATATATTAGTATAAGAAAAGTATTACTTGTAGACCCAGCAACTGTATTTAGGAATTAAATGTCAGAGAATATTCTTTCTACAAAAAACATTGATATGGTCTTTCATTCAGAAGCGCGTGAAACACATGTACTGAAAGATATTAACATTGAGATACCTAAGTCAAAAGTGATTATGCTAGTTGGACCTAGTGGCTGTGGAAAAACAACTTTGCTCTCTATATTAACTGGAATGCTAACTCCTACGAAAGGATCTGTCTCATATAAGAGCCTAGACTTATTCGGAATGGATAATAGCAAAAGAACCTTGCTCCGACAGAAAGAAATCGGACTTGTATTTCAGCAGTATAATTTAATCAATACTCTCACTGCAGCAGAAAATGTTGCAATACCGCTACTAGCATCTGGTAATAACTTTGAAGATTCAATAAAAAGAGCATCACGAATATTGCAAATACTAAACCTGGGTGATCATGTAGATTTTTTACCTGCAAAACTATCGGGAGGAGAACAACAAAGAGTAGCTGTTGCAAGGGGTCTAGTGCATAACCCTGATTTTATAGTATGCGATGAACCAACCGCGTCTCTAGATGCAAAAAATGGAAAGAATATAATTGAATTATTGCGTAATATATCACTCAACAAGAAAAAAACAGTCCTAATAGTTACTCATGATAATAGGATTTTTGACTATGCCGACTTAATAATTTATATGAATGATGGTAGAATAGAAAAACAAGAGTCAAGAAAAGGTAAAAATAGTTGAAAAAGAATTTTCTTATAAATATTTCATTACCTGCTATTGCTATAGCATTCTTGCTATTCATGTTTATTTCTATATCTGGTAAAAAAACTCCAGAACCAAGAACACCTACGATAGATCCACCAACATCAACATTTAAGCATAAAATTGCAGGCCTTGGAATAGTAGAGTCGGATACGCGAATGATTAGCATGGGATCTCACACCGAAGGTGTAGTATCAAAAATCTATGTCTCAGAGGGACAACAAATAGATAAAAACTCACCACTATTTAGCATTGAAGACTCTGAATTTAAGGCTAAAGTTGAACATGCTAGAGCAAAACTAAAAGTAGCAGAAATACACTATGAAGATGTATCACATCATCTAAATTTATTTGAAAGCATTAAAGACAAAAGAGCAATTAGCTATGAAGAGTTAAGCAGAAAAAGATTTGCCGCAAAAAAGGCCCATGCCGAGATGATAGAGGCTAAAACTAATCTTAAACTGGCAGAAGCCAAATTTAATAATTTAACAGTAAAATCACCTGTAGATGCACATATACTTAAGGTAAACATAAAGGCAGGTGAGTATCTTGGTAATAATGGAGAGCAACCTGTCATAATAGGAAATTTACATAAAATGCATGTTAGAGTAGAAATAGACGAAACAGATATCAATAGAATTAATCAAGATGCTAGAGCTGTAGGAATATTAAGAAGTAATAGCAAATCTAAAATACCTTTGAAATTTATAAAATATGACCCATATTTTATGCCTAAATCTAACTTGAATAATGACATCACAGAAAAAATAGATACTAGAGTAATAGAACTATTATATGAATTTAATAATGATAAAATAGGTGCCTTCCCTGGACAAAGAATGGATGTCTTTATAGAAGAAGAGAAATGATATGAAGCATTTAACAAGAATTTGTATCCTAACTATATTCCTTTTATCATCCTGCATACAAAAGCAAACAAACCATCATGAAAATCTTGATATAAAAAGCAACTGGAGCAATACAGAGCATTCTTCTGAGAGTAATATAGAGCATTTAGATACACAACAAAACAAATACTGGTGGAAAAATTTTAATAACCCAACTATTGATAAACTAGTAGAAGTTGCTCTAGAAAATAATATTGATTCAAAAATATCGCTTGCAAGAATTATAGAAGCAAGAGGTAACAGATCTCTAAGCAAAAGCAAGCTTATACCTAATATTGATATCTCACAATCTTCTAATAGTAGTGATGCTTTCGTTAGCCTTGGATCTAAGACAGTACTGGTATTTAATACTGCTCTAGATGCATCCTGGGAGATAGATTTATTTAATACAAATAAATATAAATACGATTCAAAAAGTAACTTATTAAATGCAGCCATTGCTGACCAAAAACACATAAGTGTAACTTTGGTTGCAGACATTATATTAAATTATACAGATTACCTTAAATACAAAAATCTAGCAGATATACGAAAACAAAAGATTGAATTACATAAACACCATTTAGATATTACACAATCAAAACATATATCTGGCTTAATTACTGATCTAGAATTAGAAGAAAAAAAGGCCAAATACTCGCAAATCAAATCAGAGATATATAGCTTTGATACAGAAATGAAAAAAGCCAGACACAGGCTAGAGACTCTTTGTGGGATACAGGCCGGAACATCAAATATCTTAGATAATAACGATACAGAAATACCATTAATCCCAAAGGAGATGGTAATGAGCTCTCCAACTCATGTCATAGAAAATAGACCTGACGTTCAAAAATCTATGTATGAATTATTAGCCGCTACATCCATGACTAAATCTGCTATATCAGAACAATATCCAAAAATAACATTATTAGGGTCTATAGGGTACCAAGATTCAAGTATTTCTCCCTCAAGTGAAGCATTTAGTCTTGGACAAACTATGTTATCACCAATATTAAATTTTCAAAAAATTAAATCAAATATAAATATATATGAGTCAAAAGAAGAACAAGCATTTTTAAAATATAAAAAATCTATGTTGCTAGTGATAGAAGATGTAGAATCAAGCCTAGTATCTTATTACAATGCACAGAAAAACCACGAAGCTCTACACACTACGTTTACACACCGAAAGCATGCTTTAGATCTTGCTAAACACTTATATGAAAGCCAAACAAAACCTTATACAACAGTTTTAGACGCAGAAGAAGACTTACTTAATACACACTCTGATCTCATTACGAGCAGTTCAAATCTTTTAGCTACAACAACAAAATTGTATAAAGCCTTAGGATATGGAGTATAAATTACTTGCCTTTCTTGATCATTTTTTTTCCTAAAGGATACTTAACTTCAAAATGAAAGAGTAAAGCGAAGAATACCCAGAATAAAATAAGAGTGACAACTGCAAATAACGGCGTACCACCTTTATCGCTACTAAAATAGAATAAATGCAATAAACTCTTATCTACAATATTAATTTTAGTAACGTAGAAAATAGATCCCATAACCATACCTAACATAGATACATTTCCAAACTTTGTAGTTTTCTTGTGCCATACAAAGTCAACACACTTACCTACAACAAAATGAAATATAAAGAATGCTATCTGGAAATATACTATTACAAATAAAGACTCTACTAAGCCACGGCTTGTTTGAGGACCTACTAACAGCACCATAGCAATGATAGCAATGAATGAAGCATTTAATATCATAACCAAATATACAAAATCTTTATATGTGAACTCTATATCAAGGAAACTCACTACACGATCAAGAAAAGTCATCTTTTTTAAAGCAAAAACTACGTGCCAGTAAACCATTCCAAATACTAAACTCATCACCACTAAAAGTAGCAAATGCACATTAAATGGAAAATCCCCTAGATATACACCTCTAAAGTAGGTAATAATCACAGTTCCTACTAATCCAATATATACCGACTCTCTTGTCATGCTAGAATCACTAGTTTTATGACCATGAAACTTTAGGTACGCTTTACCTACAAGAAAAGTGAAGAAGATCAAATATAGTTGCTGACCTAATATTGTATAATACTCTTCAAACCCAACTCTTCCGCTGTACACCATATACAACATCACTACAAAAAATATGATATTGAACTTAATAATCCCTTCTAGTAGATTTCTATAACTTAATTTTGATTTCATCTTTTTACCCTCTTTAATCCTAAATTAATTGTATTTCTCTAATTTATATAAATCAAATATTAGATCGTCATACAAGAGAGTGATCACAGAAGATTCATAATTTTTGTGCAAATACACAGCAAATATTTATATAAAAGCAAATAAAACATGATAATCCTCAGTTAAATTTAACACTTTCTCTCACTTTTATCTTGACGAATCTATACGCATTATGATAATCTTCGCCCTCGTATCTAAACAACTGAGATTGAACAATGAAAGTTTACGCCTCATTAAAAGCAGTAAAAAATCGAGACAAAGACTCTAGAATAGTCAAAAGAAGAGGTCGTATTTACGTTATAAACAAGATGAAACCTAGAATGAAAGCTAGACAGGGCTAATAAATAGTCCTTATCTTGATTATACCAACCATCTACACACCTTTTAAATAAAAAGATTTTTTAATCACTCTTTGTTGAAACATACTCTTTACATCTATATAGTCTCGCATATATTAATTTCTTACTTAAGTAAGCAGATTAAAGCGTCCGTAGCTCAACTGGATAGAGTACTTGACTACGGATCAAGAGGTTGGGGGTTCGAATCCTCCCGGACGCGCCATTTCTTATAATATAATATTCTGGTTAAAAACATATTTACTTCATATAAATATATGTAGTACGATCATACGTGTAATTAAAAATATTAGACTTATGAAAACAGAAGTAATGAAAGAATTTAAAAGAACAAATATTGCTATCGCGATACTACTCAATATAATTACTTTTGATTTCTATAGTATTTACTGGCTAGGAGAACAAAGAAAATTCCTAAACTCAAAAACTCCATCAAACCAGACACCCATCACATTTGTTATTGCGTGTTATATATTACTAATATTACTTTGGTTCTTTTCACATGGTGTGTGGTTCCTATATTTTGCCGTAAAACTTTTACTATTATTTGAAATCAGAAATAAGATTCACTCTGTATCTCAAATAAAGCAACATGATAATCATTGGATGAATGCTGCTTATTTATTTATATTTGGATTTTTATACCTTATCTATAAGTTAGACGATTTCCCTGCAAATAAAAAAACCCCTGAAAAACAAGAGAGCCCAGCCCGCTTTAAGTAGACTATTGATCCCACTATCTCTATAATCTTTTTACCCAACTATGTTAGAAGAAATATGGACTTAGAAATTAGAAAAAAATTGGCTGCATGCTACCAAATTCTATCCAAACAGAAAATGGATGATCTAACGTATACACATCTTTCTGCAAGGTCATCTAAAGGAAACACATTTTTTATATACCCTTTTGGTTCTACTTTTGAAGAAGTAACAAAGGACTCACTATTAGAAGTCACGTTAGATGGACAAGTAATACATGGATCTGAAAAACAATATAATAAGACTGGCTATATTACACATAGTAACATATACAAATACAGAGAAGATATAAATGCGATTATGCATCTACACACCACCGCAGGTGTAGCTGTATCTGCAATGAAATTTGGTCTATTGCCAATAAGCCAATTTGCTTTGCACCTATATGAAAGAATAAGTTATCATAATTATAACTCTCTAATACTTGAGAACTCAGAACACGGGGATTCATTAGTACAAGATCTTGCAAAAAACAAAGTAATGATTCTACACAACCATGGCACCCTAACTTGTGGATCCACCATAGAAGAAGCTATGTTCTATACACATCATCTAGAACAAGCATGCAAGGTACAAGTACAAGCACTTAATGCAGGCTATGACAATCTTATTTTTCCTAGCAAAGAAACATGTAACAAAGCTGTCAAAGATTTGCTTTCCTTTGAGAAAAACTTAGGAGAAAGAGATTTTAACGCATTACTAAGAAACTTAGATAAGGTGCTTGAGAATTGTTAATAGAAACGATAATACTAATACTTATAGGAATGGTTTCTGGAATGGTCCTCAGCATAATTGGAGCAGGATTTGGACTTATAGGAGTTCCATTGATGCTGTATTCCCTCCATATTCCTATACATGATGCCATACTTATCTCTATAGTATCCACAAGTATAGTGTGCTTGTTTCATATACTTAAAACTTTTAGACATAAATTAATAGAATGGCAGTATGCTCTTCCTATATCTATTATTGGTCTATTTGTATCCCCAATGGGGGCAAAAACAAGTTTTGTATTAAACCAAAAAATTCTTTCTTTAATTTATGGATCTTTAATGCTTTTATCTGCATATCTAATGTGGAGAAATATCAGAAAGCCACAAATAACGCACAGAGAGAAAATAGATATTAAGAATTATAAATACATCATAATGATTCTACTAGCATTTGTTTCCAGCTTTATTGGCGGCATGACAGGAGTTGGAGGTGGAATATTAACTGTACCCTTCTTAGTTTTGTTTATGAATATTAGTATGAAATCTGCTGCTGCAACCACAATATTTATAATAGCTGTTTTTGCAGGATCAGGCGGCATAGCCCACCTCATGTTTAATGATAACTTTTTACTTACACATGCTTTGATATATACACTAGGTGGATTACTAGGAGTATTCCTAGGAGCTAAAATATCATTGCGTTTCTCAGAGAAAAAGCTCAAACATATTTTCTCTTTTATAGTATCTGCCGCAGGTACAATTATTATTATACAGAACTTAGTTAAATAAAGTCAGCTCAATGATTTCATCTTCTAACTCCTTAGCATCTTGATAGCTAAGATTATGGTTATTAATCATAATAGCAAATGCATATTTCTTGCTTTTCCCATTCAGATAATATCCTGCTAAGCTCGATGTGTTTTTGAAACTACCACTTTTTGCATATATGCGATTACTATCTCTATGATTAATCTTTCTGTACCTGAGAGTACTATCGTCACCATATTGTGGCATTGAGTTTATAAAATCTGTTCTAACTCTTTTTGAATTATATGCAGATCTAAGCAAATCCACTAGAATCTTCGGTGTAATCATATTATACCTAGATGCTCCTACTCCATCCTTGATTTTTGCATACCTGACATCTATCCCTTTGCTTCTTAAAAAATTTTTCATCATATTCTCACCACCCTCGTCACTACCTTGCTTACCAGTATACCTATGCCCCATATACTTAAATAAAGATGCAGATGCAATATTCATAGAATGATGCATTATTGGAACGAGCAAATCTTTTAATTCAGGAGAGTTATGTATAGATAAAATCTTGATTTGTTTGGCTTTACCAAACTTAATTCTACCTTTCAAATTCACACCAACATCTTTAAGAACTTTTTTAAAATATTCTTTTGCCATCAGTCTGTTATCAGGAAGTGCAAAATTTAACCTAACAGGCTTTTTCAAATTATTAAACATGCAACCATATACTTCATAAGTATTATTTCCTAAATACCTCGATTTATATGGACATTCTGATCTTCTTGGCCTGACAGTATCAACAGTGTTTTCAATACTCAACACATAAGGATTATTAATTTTCAAATTAGCTATATTTCCAATTTTTTTATTTGGCCACATCTTAGCTTCGCTACAATTATCATCTATAATAATAGCACTATTCGGCGCAGCAAAACAGAAAGGAATATCATCCCAAGTTAACCCCCCTGCAGAAGTTCTATAATCATCGAACAGAGTATCATCTATTACAATATCTCCAGTAATGTTTGAAATATTTAGACCACGAATTATATCTACAAGGTTTTTATAAGACAAAGAAGGGTCTCCATAGAACTTCACATACAAATTCCCATCTAACATTTTGTGTCTTGGATTAGCTTCTGAAGATAGAACAGTTTTGAATTTAAACTTTGAACCAAGAGTTTCCAGAGCAGCATAAGCAGTAAAGAGCTTTGTAGTGCTTGCTGGAACAAATCTTCTATCCTGATGAAAAGAAAATTTTACCTTACCAGTTTCTAAATCTTCTACATACACACCTATGTTTAGATCTTCTCCTGTTCTTTCTACTAAATCATGAAACTTTTTTTCTAGTAATGAATTATTACTTGCTTGTGCATAGATATTAAAAAATAAAAACACTGAAATGAGAAAATATCTAGAAGCGCTTAAAATATTCATTATCTAAAACCTGATTTTAATTTATAGGGCTAATATCCATTATTCCATTATCTAGAAAACCTCTAGGAGAATAGTTAAAATCTTTAGTCGCATCTTTATGCGAAAACACAAAATCTTTTTCCATATTCAGAGCCACTTCTTTATGCACCACTTTACTTCGAACTAACTTACCCCCTATATCCATCAGAATGGGTAAGAACCTTGTACCTACAATTATGGGGTAACGATCCAGTGTTTCGAATACTCTTTCTACCATTTTATAATATGTTAGACTCTCACCCCCAGACAAATTATAAGACTTATTAGCAGATTTAGACCCACTATTTAAAAGAGATATAACGCTATTAGCTAAATCTTCTACATGCACAGGTTGCCTTAATCCAGAACCACTCTTGTATATTGGGAGCACCTTATATTTTTTGATGAATTTTACTATCGATGAAATATTAGAATCAATCCCAAATCCGTATATTAATGTAGGCCTTATTATATTAAATTTAAAACCTAATTTACTAGCACTCTCTTCTATATATTTTTCTCCTTCATCAAAATTTTGTACTATATTTTTATAAAATTTACTTTTGCTAGAAGATTTTGTGAATTTTGATGTAGAACTAAAACAAATAATATGGTCTATTTTACCTAAAATCTCTTCATAATCTCTTATTTTATTTATAGGACCAGTGAATACTACTTTCTTCTTACCTTGAGAGAATAGATCTTTTAAGTCTTTCTTTTTTACCTGACGAAAAGACGAATGTGAGAATGACACTGCTCTCTTATGTTGCACAGCACAAACTTTAATTCCCAAAAACAAAGCAAGCCTTATAACTGCAACACCTACTTGCCCATAAGCGCCAAATATAATAATTTCATCAATTTCATTTTTCTTATTGTTAACCCACAAAGGACAATGATGTTTATCATAATTTCTTAATAAATTCTCTATACGATGAAGAGATCTAGTTCTGAGTATTACCAAAATTATATTCCAAAATTATTTATTTATTGTTATTATACGATCCTGATCTAATTTTACCAGCATATATGTCTCATATAGAAAAATTTAAAGAATGTATGCGCAATCTAACTACAGGAGTTACAATAGTTACCACTCAGTTAGATAATGGCCAAAGAGAGGGAGTTACCATAAACACAATATCTTCTCTTTCATTAGAGCCTCTTTTGGTAATGTTCGCTTTAAAAAAATCTTCCTTCTTCTCCAAGAACTTTTTGCAATGCAAACACTTCACAATGAATATACTGTCAGAAGGACAAGAGCATATCGCCAATGCATTTACGAGACAGAATGAATCAAAATGGGATAATCTGAAATTGTTAGATAATATGCAAACACATTCTCCTGGGATTGATGGTGCTATAGCATTGATTGAGTGCAAGAACTATAAAATATATGACGGAGGAGATCACAATATTATTATAGGAGAAGTATTGAACACAGTTACACTAAAAAATAAAAAGCCATTAGTATATTTTCAAAGCAGATACATAAAAGTTATATCAGATGCAGATATTTAATATTTCTTCTAAAAAAAACTTTTTAGAAGAACTCATAGATGGAATAGAACAAAGAATCGACCATCGCCTTATAAGCGATACTATAATACTTCTTCCTTCTCATAGAATATGTGCAGAACTAGAATATAAATTTAGTAAGAAACATTTTGGCAAAGACATTATTCCCCCCAAAATGATCTCAATAGGATCAATAGAGCAATTATTATCTTTCTCTGTGCTTGAGAAATTACCATTATTACCTAAACCAATTACAAATGCAGAAGCGAAATTCTTATTATCTGGACTTCTAAGGAAAAAATACAAACTAAATAATGCAGACTCATTAAATATTGCATCTGATCTCTTCAGTCTTATATCTAGGTTTGATAAAGAAAACATACCTTTAAATAGTATAAACAAAATATTTATTGGAGACTTACCTTCACATATTGAAATAATTTTTGACTATTTAAAGTTAGTTTCAAATACTTGGCCAAAATTGCTTAAAGAAAAAAATGTAACAACCACAATATCAAGACGAAATATCTTCTTAGAAACTTTAATAGAAAAATGGAACACACATCCACCCAAAAGCCCAATTATAATAGCAGGATCTACAGGTACATTCCAAAGCACCAGGAAGCTTATAAGTAAAATATCTTCTTTAGAAAATGGATTTGTTATACTCCAAGGAGCAGAAAACATTGTACATTCTTCTATTGAAGAAACAGATCCATCTTTCCAGATATACTCATTAATAACGAGCTTAAATATTAATTCACAACAAATAGTTGCTTGGAACCAAGGTCTTACACAAACCAACAAAGATATTGCCCATCCATCTTTTATATTAGATTCATTTCTACAGAACAAAAATATTGCATACCTAGAATGTAGAACTCCTCAAGAAGAATCAAAAATAGTTGCAATAAAAACAAGAGAATTACTCAATCTTGGAATCAATAATATAGGTATAATAACTAATGATAAATGTTTACGAGCACGCATAGAAGAAGACCTTAGACTATGGAATATCAATTTTGAATCCAGCGATGGAATAAACTTCAAAAATACAAAACAATACTCTCTAATCAAATCAATTATTGATATCTATACTACACAATATTCTCCTCTCTCTTTATTGAATTTACTTCATCATGATTTTGTATTTCTAAGATTGGAGAAAATAGATTTATATAAAATAGCATATGATCTTGAAATAAAATATTTAAGAGGAATAAAGAAATACCGAAACATCATAAACCTCATAAACATAGTAAAAAGCAAAGGAGATAATCACATCTCTTCTGCATTGGAAACTTTATATAATGAATTCAAACCTTTACACAACATATTAAAAGAGAAATACGCAACTCCTAAAAATATACTCGCCACTATAAAGAATATTGCAGAAAAAATTTCTTCAAACTCAATAAATACAACTGAAATATGGCATGGTGAAGTTGGAACAAAAGCATACGATATTATCACTTCATGCTTAAATATTCTCCCAAGCACAAAGATACATATAAATGACTTTGAAGAGATTCTGCAGCAAGCTGTATCAGACCAAAGCATTTTATATTCCTTCCCTACCAAATCAAAAGTTAGACTACTTTCGCCTATAGATAGCAGACTAATAAACTTTGATCATATTATTCTTTCAGGTCTTAATGAAAAGAGTTGGCCTGGATCTCCAGAGATTGACCCATGGGTTAGTTCTTTATTTTATCAGAATATTGGCATACCAGATCACAGAGTAAAAATAGGACAATCTGCAAACGACTTCTTTTTATTACTAGCGCAGCATAATCAAATATTAATAACTAGATCAGAACAGGTTGATGGCTCACCTCAAGTTGCTTCAAGATGGATAACAAATATTGAGATAGAAGCGCAGAAGCTTGGAATATTGAATCAAATCAAAACAGATGGATTATACTTAAGAGATTGGGCTGACACTCTTATTACCCCAGAGTATTTCTTAGAATATCAGATAGAGCCCCCAAAACCTCCTTTAAGTGTGAGACCAAAAAAACTATCAGTCACTCAAGTAGAAAAATTAATGCGCGATCCATATAGCATATATGCATCAAAAATACTAAAACTCAAACCACTGGAACCACTAGATAAAAAACCAAATCAGCTTGAATTTGGGAATCTGATACATGAAATCATAGATACATTCAATAAACAGTTCAGTGAGACCCAAGAAGATAATTATTATGAAAAATTTACCGAGATAGTAGAAAAGAAATTAGAATTTTTAGAACTGAACCCCGTAATACATAAAATATGGATTCCTAGGATAAATAAAATTGTTCAATATTTATCTAAATACGAATCTTCTTCTAGATCACAACACAAAATAAATAGTGAAGTACCCAAAGAAATTGAGATTATAAAAGAATTCTCATTAACTGCAAAAATTGATCGCATAGAGACCCAGATTTCTGGTATTGATTCTGTAGTAGCAGATTTCAAAACAGGATCTATACCAACTCAAGAGGATATTAAAAAGGGTTTCTCTCCTCAACTCACTCTCAGTGCTTTTTTAGTGGAATCAAATGATTCAACTCAAAAAGTTGTAGAAATGGTTTATATACAGCTTTCTTCAGGCAAAAAACTCGGGCAAATAGCTAAACTTAAAGGAGACAAAAGAAAGCTCATAGAAGCAGCACAAAGGGGCATACTCAAGATAGCAGAAAAATATGCAGACCCAAATTCTTCATACTTAATATGCCCTCTCCCTAATAAAGCACCTATTTATAATGAATTTGAGCATCTTGAAAGGATTGATGAGTTATAAAAACTAATCTTTTTTCAATTTGATAATCAATTTATCATGCTCATTTATTTCATACCATAGAGCGTTTAATACAGAAAACACACATACTAAACTTACCCCTAAAGCCCAAGAAAAATACCACATAATATTACCCTAATATAACTCTTTACTACGTTTCTTAATATCGTCTTCTGTTACCTTGCCAAACATCACTTTGTACGCAAATGATACATAGAATAAAACAATTGGCATGAATACAACTACCATTCCTAGCATAACAGCTAGCGCCTTATAACTACTAGATGAGTCCCATATTGTAAGAGAAGAATTATAATCCATAGATGAAGGCACAATAAATGGAAACATCGATAATCCAACTGTAGACATTATAGATATGATCGAAACAGAGCTGAAAATGAAGGTGTATTTTGATTTCTTTCTATGAGAAAAGATAGATACAAATACACAAGAAATTATAGCAAGACTTGGAGCAAGTTTAATCCAAGGAAATTTTATATAGTTTAATAACCACGCCCCTTCTTCGTATGCAACAATTTTATTCATTGGGTTTGAGTCAAGTTCTGTTCCCACTAGTTTTGTAATATGATATCCTCCCATATCCTTCAAAAGATAACCACCTATGAGAAACCCAACAATTGTTAGCAACGGCATAAACATAGCAACTTTTCTGCTACGCTTAAAAACCTTTGCATCTGTTTTCATCATTAGAAATGATGCACCTTGTGTTGATATAATCGATAATCCTAAAACACCACATAACAAAGCAAATGGAGATAGCAACTCAAAAAAGTTGACTTGATTTTGTATCACCATAAATTCATCAAAAGAAAAGTTGATACCTTCAATTAAGTTACCAATAGCTATACCAAATATTAAAGTTGGTATAAAACCACCAATAAATATTGCAGAATCCCATGCATTACGCCATTTCGCATTATCTATTTTATTTCTATAGTCAAAACCTACTGGTCTTAGTATCAAAGCTATCAAAACCATCAGTAATGCAAAATACATTGTAGAGAATACTACAGAATAAACAAATGGCCATGCTGCAAAGATTGCACCTCCACCTAGTATAAACCACACTTGATTACTCTCCCAAGTAGGACCTATAGAATTAATCAGAATTCTTTTTTCAGTGTTTTTCTTTGAAACAAAAGGAAGCAACATTCCACATCCCAAATCTATTCCTCCCAAAACACCAAAACCTATCAGAAGAAAACCTAATAGCCCCCACCATATAATCCTCAGCATTTCATAGTCAATCAACATAATGCTCATGCCTCTTTATTCTTTGTTTGTGGTCCAAGTTTTGCATACTTTACCATCAAATATATATCAATTACTAAGAGTCCAGTGTAAAGCAGAATGAACCCACATAAGCTTGCTATCACACTGCCTTTTGATATAGAAGATACTCCCATAAAAGTTGGTAAGATACCGTGTATTACCCATGGTTGCCTACCATATTCAGCTACAACCCATCCAAGCTCAGCTGCGATCCAAGGAAGTGGCAACGCATATAAGCAAGCTAGTAACAGCCATTTCTTACTAAAGTTTCTTTTTATATTCATATGATAAAAAGCTAATGAGAATAATATTATGAAGAATACTCCACATGCTACCATTATTCTAAATGCGAAGAAGATTGGCAGAACATTTGGAATAGTATCAAGCGCTGCCTTATCTATTTCATCCTCTGTAGCATTCAGTATGTCTACACGATACCTCTTTAATAGCAGAGCAAATCCTAGATTAGAAAAATTATTCTGCAAATATTTTTTATCAGAATCTGGATTATGGCTTTGTCCTAATCTTAAACGCTGCAATACTTTATATTCTTCTAAACCATGTTGTATTTGGTGCCTCGCACGCTTAACTAAATCTTTAATTCCAATCATTTCTTTATCAAAACTCCTAGTACCTATTATACCCATCAAGTATGGTATCTTAATAGAATAATCAGTTTTCATATTCTTCTTATCTGGAATACCAAATACAGTAAAACTTGCAGGCGCTTCCTCAGTATCCCACATTGCCTCAATAGAAGCCATTTTCATTTCTTGGTTTTGTCCATCTAAATACCCACTTTCATCTCCTAATACTATTACTGATGCAGCAGACAAAAGACCAAAACCAGTTGCAACAATGATTGATCTTTTAGCAAACTCTTGGTATTTATTTTTTAGTAAATAATAGCAGCTAATGGACAGTACAAAGATTGCACCAGTCACATAAGCAGCACTCACTGTATGAACAAATTTTGCCTGAGCAACTGAGCTTGTAAATACTTCATAGATAGATTCTATCTCCATCCTCATAGATTCAGGATTAAAAGTTGCTCCTACAGGATATGTCATCCAAGCATTTGCAATTAATATCCAAAGAGCAGAAAGATTCGAACCCACAGCCATCAGAAAAGTTACAAATAAATGACCAACCTTACTCATTCTATCCCAACCAAATAAGAATAGTCCTACAAAAGTACTTTCTAAAAAGAACGCCATGATACCCTCTATGGCTAGAGGCACGCCAAATACGTCTCCTACATAGTGAGAATAATATGCCCAGTTTGTGCCAAATTGAAATTCTAATGTAATACCTGTAGCTACTCCCATTGCAAAATTTATAGCAAAGAGCTTTCCCCAGAACTTTGTCATCTCTTTCCAGATTTCTCTACCAGTCATTACATATACTGACTCCATAATGACAAGCAAAAGAGCTAAACCCATGGTGAGTGGGACGAATAGGAAATGGTACATTGCTGTGATAGCAAACTGCAACCTAGATAAATCCACTAACCCCATATCAATCATTATTTATCCTTCTATTTTGAAAAGAATCCTGAAACAGTTTATTGTCTACATCGTCTGAAGTCTTCTTCTCAGCTTGAGCAAAAAATAACAAATATATTATAGTAAGAAAAATAACCTTAGCAAGAAATGCTAAAAAAATATCCTTAGTTAACTTACTGTGGCTAATAACATGAAGCTTATACAATACATAACAAATAGCTATTGCTATGTATAACAGTGAAAGAGATGCCATACCAACCCTCGATAATTACTATAACTATGTTAGAGCAATTCTACCAAAAGACCATATGCTATTTTTAAACAAACAACACCCACAAAAAGATCAATGATTTTCCAAGTAATAGGTTTCTGTAAGTATTTAGAAAGCACTTTAGCTACAAAAGCAAGTGCAAAGAACCAAACAAATGAAGATACTATAGCTCCTGCGCCAAAGTAAACAGCATCATGCATATTATATTGCGCAGATATAGAACCTATAATTACTAAAGTATCTAAAATTGCATGCGGGTTTAACCAAGAAAAACTTACAGATTGTAAAATGATTTTTTTGTAAGATGTGCGATCTTTTGTTTTCTTAACCTGCAATCTATTATTACGAAATACTCTAATTAAAGCACCACCACCATATATGGCTAAAAAAGACATACCTCCGATAGTAAGAATTAGCTTCAACCATGTTACTCTAGCCAAGAACTGCCCTACACCTAAGACACCTGCAGCAATCAATGCACTGTCACACAGAGAAACAGCTATTGCTGTAAGAAATACTAACTTACCTTTGAGTCCCTGCCTTATAACAAATGCATTCTGCGGACCAATAGCCAATATTAAGCTTAGACCAATAGTAAAACCTTGTATGAACATTAAAAAAACTATAATTTATCTGTAATCACGGAGCATACTATAACACTGATATGAATATATTAAATAGAAAAGATAATAACTTTGACATAATGAGGTTAGTAGCTGCATGGATGGTTTTATACAGCCATGCCTTTGCTTTATACGATGACTCTTTAGACGTATTTGTTACCAGTATAAACTATTCTCCTTGCTCCGGAATTGCATTGCATATATTTTTTGTAATAAGCGGTTACTTAATAACACAAAGCTATCTTTATAGAAAGAATATAAAAATATTCACTGTCAGCAGACTTCTGAGATTACTACCGGCTTTAATAGTAGTAGTCTTACTTTCCACATTTGTTATAGGAGCAATAGTGACAACAAAGAATCTTCAAGAATATTTTACTGACATTGATACTTATAAATACTTGAATTGTATATTGATCTTTCCATTAAAATATACATTACCTGGTGTTTTTGAAAATAACCCTTATCGAGGCGCAGTGAATGGTTCTCTTTGGACCTTAGGAATAGAATTAAAATGCTATATATTTATAGGGGTTCTAGGTTTCTTTTCTATACTAAGAGCAAATATAATCTTTATTATCACAACATTTTGTTTTGTAATTAATATATTGCTAAATATTTTTCCTGAATATCCCAAATATATTCTTACATTTAAATATTCAGCTTTATTAAATGATGGGCCTCTATTTTTAGCATTTTTTTCTGGAGCTTCCTTATATTTCTTAAAAGATAAGATATCTTACACCCCAAAGTTGTTTTTCATAATTCTAGTATCAGATATAATCGCATGGTACTATATACCCTTTGGAGAATATATTCATACCTTACTAATCTCTTACCTTATTATATATATTGCACTCCACCTCAAACCAGCTGTGAAATTTTTGCATGGAACTGATATCTCATACGGTGTTTATATATATGCCTTCCCGATACAGCAAACCTACATGCATTACTTAGGACAAGCTTATGGATTTACTTCTTTTGTACTAACAACAACTTTAGTGACTTTTATTCTTGGTTATATATCTTGGAAATTAGTAGAGAAACCATCACTCGATCTAAAGAAGCAGTTGTCTAATTAATGGTATTTGTTTGCTTATCCTTTGAAAGGTTGTAAAAAATTTTTGTTTTTCCTTTTTTACTTTTGCATTTGATAATATTGATCGGTCCAATTTCTCTCAAGTTTTTAACATGTGTACCACCACAAGGTGTAGGCGTAAACCCCTCAATACAACAAACTCTCAAATTCTCATTTTTTGGAACTTTATATAGTAGGCCTTTTTCAATTATCTCAGCTTGCTCTGCATCTAAATTTTTTATAACAACAGGAGAATTAGAATTCAATTTATCATTAAGAACTTTTTTCATTTGCATCATGAAATTCTCAGCATCTGCAAGAACACCTGAAAACTCAACATATGCCTCTCCAGGGAATTGATGTCCTTTCATTGCAACAATTTCTGAAGATAAATTTTCTGCAATAGCAGCTATAAGATGACCGGCACTATGATACCGAGTATTAATATCTCTGCGATACTCATCAACATGTATTTCCACAGACCTATTCTGAGTACGATTAAAATAATCTTTATCTATATAATGACGTACTTCGCCATCAACATTGCGAACGTCAAATACATTGTACACATCTTTACCTACACAAATTTTGCCTTGATCTGCAGGTTGACCACCGCCTTGAGGATAAAACAAGCTCGACTCTAAAATTAAATATACACCTCTGACGTCATTACCCGAAGATGTAATAACAGAAGATGCTTTTAATAAATCTGGATGCTGCAGGTACTGAAGAATTGTCATATTTACATAATTTGGATGGGATACTTCCCGGTTAAACTTCGTTCTATAAATTGCACACATAGTATTAAGCCCGCCTACGCTAAATCGTTTTCGCTACTCTCTAACTTATTACAGCCTCGGCGCGGCATTCCGTTTCACACTCTACAACTCCAATGCATCTCGTCGTAGCTAAATTAGCGAAGACGGATGGCGGATGGGGTGGGATTCGAACCCACGGTATGCTCGCACATACGCCGGTTTTCAAGACCGGTACTTTCGACCACTCAGTCACCCATCCAGGGAATAAGATCTATTCTTTTACCAAATACAATAGCTCCATGCAATAAAATTGATAGAAAATATTAAAATATATCTTTATAATCACTCTCATGGATTATGCATTAGAAGTAAAAGAACTCAAAAAACATTACCCTGGAACTCAGGCCCTCAAAGGTATTACTCTCCAAATCAAGAATAATAGCTTCTTGGCTTTATTAGGAAAGAATGGGGCAGGAAAGTCTACTTTTATTGGAATACTTAGCTCTCTCATCAAAAAAACTTCTGGAAAGGTATCAGTATTAGGATACGACCTTGAAAAAAACTCTACTATTGTTAAATCTTTAATTGGAATTGTTCCGCAAGAAATTAATCTACCTGTATTTGATAAAGTAATAAATGTTTTAATTAATCAAGCTGGTTATTATGGGGTTGATAGAAAAACTGCAACAGAACGTGCAAAAAAATACCTTTCTATACTAGGTTTAAGTTCAAAGAAAAATGCTCAATGTATTAGCTTGTCCGGAGGGATGAAACGCAGAGTAATGATTGCTAGAGCTTTGATACATGATCCGAGAATAATATTTCTTGATGAGCCTACAGCAGGAGTTGATGTTGAAATCAGAGCAATTATCTGGGACTTTTTGCGCACATTGCAGAAAGAAGGAAAAACTATCATTCTAACTACACACTACCTAGAAGAAGCAGAAGCATTATGTGATACTATAGCTATATTAAATCAGGGAGAGATCACAATTAACGGAACCATGGAGGATACACTAGAGACAGTATCTAAATCAACAATATCTATTGAAGTATCTCCCCATAAATTAGAAAAAAAAGATTTCGGAAAATTTTCTACTAACATTAAAAAGATTTCACAAAAGAAAATAGAGATTTTCTTCGATAAGAAAGAAAACAAATTAAATAAGATTCTAGAAAAATTAATAACACTAGGAGTAAATATTAAAAATATTAAAAATTTAAATAGTGATTTAGAAAAATTTTTACAAGATTAGAATATGAAATTTCATACCCAATACATAGCTTTCCTAACAATAAGCAGAAAAGAGTTAACTCGCATACTAAGGATATGGCCACAAACTTGTATCCCACCTGTTATTACCTCTTCTTTATATTTTATAATATTTGGTACTGTATTAGGACAATACATAGGAAATATAGATGGGTCTTCTTATATAGACTTTATATTACCAGGCTTAGTTCTAATGAATGTTATTTCATCTTCATATGCCAATAGTGTGGCATCTTTCTTTTCTGAAAAATTTCAAAGAAGCATAGAAGAGATTGTGAAATCTCCTGCAAAAAGCTATGTAATAATATTTGGTTATTCTTCTGGAGGAATGATGCGCGGCATAATCAACGGCATCTTAATAATTTTAGTAGCATCATTTTTTACTAGTTTAAAAGCACATAATATATACCTCATGGCTATAATTATGGTAATGACTTCTTTCTTATTTGCAATACTAGGAATCATAAACGGTATCTTTGCTAGATCATGGGATGATGTAAACTGGATGACATCTTTTGTAATAACGCCTATGAGTTATCTAGGAGGTATATTCTATTCTGTAAAACAATTAAGCCCATTCTGGCAAAAAGTATCTATGTTAAATCCAATTTTCTACTTTATAGATTCCTTTAGATATGCAATGTTGGGAATCAAAACATTAGAACCACATATAACTATTCTTGCAGGAATATCGTTTATTATATTTTTCAGCCTATTAGCAACAATGCTATTTGATAAACTAATGAGAAGATGATCATGAAATTGTTAGTTAGATTAATCATATTACTACTTATTATAGTTTTTGTGACAGCACTTGCTAGCTTTGCTTTTTTGTTAGCTTTTGGAATTATTCTATGCCTCACTGTGCTTTTAATTGTTTCTAAAATATATAAAAGACATTCTAATAAGAAAAAAATCTATATATACCCTCCAAAAAAATAGATAACCGATATTAACTTTTTGTTAACCATAGAAGTATACAATTAATATTAATGAATTAATTGGTATGTTGAGATGCTTAGTAGAATTAGAAATAGCTTGAAACGCTTAGGAATGCACTCAGAAATAAAAAAGCTAAAGATCTGGCTAAAGATCTACATAGAACAAACAAAGAATATCAAACATTGCGTACTAAGATTCAAAAAGGATTAGCGAATCTTGAAGCAAAAAACCAAAATTTATCTAACAAAGAACAAGTAGAAAAAAGAAGAAAAAATCTAAGTAAGGCTAAAGAATTATTGCAACCTTTATTTGTGAAAAAAATGTATTTAGCTGATGAACTAGAAAGAAAGTCAAAAATGTCTTTAGGAAAACGTATGTATAAAAGCGTATTCTCTGCAAATAAAACCAAAGAACAGCAAGTTTCTAAAGATTTAAAAGAAGCAAATCAAGAATATAAAGCATTACTAACAAAAATCTCAAAAAAGCACCCTAAAGGTCAGAAATTTAAACTCACAAAAGAAGAGTTAAAATCCCTCCAGCCACTACATAATAGAAGGAAGTATCTATCAAGTGAGCAACTTAAAATCGAGAATAATAAAAAACTAGAGAACGCACAAAAAATCAGCAATAAATTTAAAAAACAAAGCCAAGGGATGCAAAAAGTAGCTACAGAACTAAAGTCCACTGAAAAGCAAGTGGTAGGGTTCATAAAAGGGCAACAAACAAAATTAAATGAAGTAAACTCCCAAATAAAGCAAAAGATGAATCGATTTGCAGAAAAAGCCGGAAAACCTTCTGCAGGTTACAAACCATCAGATGCAGAAAAAAGATCTTTAATGCCTCTTGTGAAAAAAAGAATGATGCATAAAAAGGCCATTGAAGAACGAAGTAAGTTCCTAAAAAATGCAGTCCTGAAGAATCGTATAGCATTTGACAAACGTGCGACACAATTACGAGAGAATGCAAATAAGATGGAAAAACTATCAAAGCGTGCTTTTCAACCATCTGATGCTTTGGTTATGAAAATGGCTTCACAATCTCTCAGACCTCAAGCAACACCTAAAGTTAAGAAATCTCAAGGAAGAGATAAGCGCACTAGATAAAAAATATAATAAAAGAAAAAATTCTAACGTTTTGAGAACTGAGATCCACGTCTTGCTTTCTTGAAACCACATTTCTTACGTTCCACAACACGACTATCTCTTGTTAGGTAGCCACCAGTTCTTAGCACAGGACGCAAATCAGGGTTAAATAGAGCAATAGCTTTACTTATACCATGCTTAATAGCTCCAGCCTGTCCAGAAAGACCTCCACCTTCAACACTACAAATAACATCAAAAGCATCTTGAGTCTTGGTAGCTTCAAAAGGTTTCTTCACTAACATTCTTAAAGTTGCTCTACCAAAATACTTTGTAATATCAATCTTGTTTATTATGATTTGACCTTTACCAGACTTCACCCAAACCTTTGCTACAGAGTCTTTACGCTTACCAGTAGCATAAGACCTGCCGAAATTATCTTTCTTAGGCTCTCTTACTTGAATATCTGATTCTATATTTTCAATAATTTCAGTCATGTATTTTATTATTAATTTTTGAAGTTTTTACTATTTAAAGACGCAACATCTAATACTGTAGGCTTTTGCGCTTCATGCTTATGCTCTTCGTTAGAATACAAATATAAATGTTTCATTTGTTGTCTACCAAGCTTATTTCTTGATATCATTCTTTCTACCGCCTTTCTTAAAACAAAAGTAGATTTATCACCATCCATAGCTTTCTGAGCTGTAATGCTTTTAATTCCACCAGGAAATCCTGTGTGTCTATAATAAATCTTACCATCCTTAGATAGCTTATTACCCGTAAGAACCATTTTATCTGCGTTTATTACCACTATGTGGTCTCCGCAATCCATATGTGGAGTAAATGTAGGTTTATGCTTACCACGAAGCATTTTAGCTATTATAACTGCTAATCTTCCTAGAACCAAATTTTTAGCATCAATGAGGATCCAATCCTTCTGAATTTCGCTTTGTTTTATTGAATAAGTTTTTAACATTCTCATGAAAAATAAAATATGTCACACTAATATGACAAAAAAAATCGTATTGTCAATAAGATTTACAAGGAATTCTTAATTAAATCTAAAGTAATCTGGAGTATATATGAAGCAGCGAGACTGTCATCATCTTCTTTTTTGTTCTTTTTAGAAGTATCATGGGTCTTTAAAAAACTTATAGC
>JAHZKS010000107.1 GCA_022600235.1 Alphaproteobacteria bacterium
TAGCAGTTTATGACCTTGGAGGTGGTACATTTGATGTATCTATCTTAGAGATTGGTGATGGTGTTTTCGAAGTTAAATCTACCAATGGTGATACATTCCTAGGTGGTGAAGACTTTGATATGGCTCTATTAGAGCATATTGTTTCTGAATTCAAAAAAGAATCAGGTATAGATTTATCTAAAGACCCTCTATCTTTACAAAGATTAAAAGAAGCAGCCGAAAAAGCAAAGATTGAATTATCTAGTTCTGCTCAGACAGATATTAACTTGCCTTATATTACAGCTGATTCTTCTGGGCCAAAACACTTAAATATGAAGCTTACAAGAGCAAAATTTGAGAGCTTAGTTTCAGACTTAATTGAGAGAACTTTAACTCCTTGCAAAAAAGCACTAAAAGATGCTGGAATAAAATCCACAGAAGTAGATGAAGTTATCTTAGTTGGAGGTATGACTAGAGTACCAAAAATCATAGAACAAGTGAAAAACTTCTTCGGACGTGATCCACACAGAGGAGTAAACCCTGATGAAGTTGTAGCAATGGGTGCTGCAATTCAAGGAGGAGTTCTGCAAGGTGATGTAAAAGATGTTTTATTGCTTGATGTGACACCTTTATCTATAGGTATTGAAACATTGGGTGGAGTTTTAACTCCGTTGATTGAGCGTAACACAACAGTCCCTGCAAAGAAAAGCCAAGTATTCTCAACCGCAGAAGATAATCAATCCGCTGTAACAATCAGAGTGTTCCAAGGTGAAAGGTCTATGGCTGCAGATAATAAAATGCTAGGACAATTTAACCTTGAAGGAATTGCACCAGCTATGCGTGGCACACCTCAAATAGAAGTAACATTTGATATTGACGCGAATGGTATACTTCATGTTTCTGCAAAAGATAAATCAACCGGTAAAGAACAAAAAATTACCATACAGGCTTCCGGTGGTTTATCTGATGAAGAGATTGAGAAAATGGTAAAGGATGCCGAAGCAAATTCTGAAGAAGATAAAAAACGCAAAGAGTCAGTAGAAGTGAAAAACAACTCTGAAGCAATGCTACATTCTACAGAAAAAAGCTTAAAAGAATATGGTGATAAACTAGAACAAGATGTCAAAGATAAAATTGAGTCTGACATGAAAGATTTGAAAGAATCTCTTGATAAAGATGACCTAGACGACATCAAGAAAAAAACTGAATCTTTAATGCAATCTGCTGCAAAGATTGGTGAAGTAATGGCACAACAACAGCAAGCTGCTCCAGAAGGTGAATCTGGTGAAGCTAAAAAAGATGATGATGAGAAAGTTGTTGATGCTGATTTTGAAGAAGTGAAGAAAGACGATAAGAAATAAACTACTTAATATATTATAAAATCAGAGGAATGGCTTTCATATATAATGGAGTGCCGTTCCTTTGGTTTTTGTAACAGGGGAAAGAAATGTCGAATAGAGACTATTACGAAACACTTGGAGTATCGAAAGGAGCTAGTCAGAGCGATCTCAAATCTGCATACCGTAAACTTGCTATAAAATATCATCCAGATAAAAATCCTGATAATCAAGAAGCAGAAAAAAAGTTTAAAGAAATCAACGAAGCCTACAATATATTAAAAGATGACCAAAAGAGAGCGGCATATGATAAGTATGGTCATAGCGCATTCCAAGGAGGTGGTGGTGGACATCCTGGAGGCAATCCTTTTGGAGCAGGAGGATTTGGTTCCTCAGGTTTTGATTTCGGAGGAGGTGGAAACTTTTCTGATATATTTGAAGATTTATTTGGAGGTGGAGGCTCTGGAAAACGCACTAGTACACAAGCAAGAGGCACCGACTTAAGATATAACTTACAAGTTTCTTTAGAAGAGGCTTTTAGTGGAAAAACTGAAGAAATATCCTTTTCTGCATCAGTAAAATGTGAACCTTGTAATGGAACTGGAAGCAAAGACTCTAAAATCACAAGCTGTTCTACATGTGGTGGAGCTGGTAAAGTGAGATCACAGCAGGGTTTCTTTGCGATTGAGAGACCTTGCCATGCATGCAGAGGAGAAGGAACTGTTATAAAGAACCCATGTAAAAACTGTCACGGTTCTGGGAAGACTAAGAAAGAAAGAGTGCTCTCTGTAAATATTCCTCAAGGAGTTGAAGATGGAACAAGAATCAGACTAACAGGTGAAGGAGAACCAGGTCAAAGAAGTGGCCCTCCTGGAGATTTGTATATTTTTGTGAGTGTCAAACCTCATGAAATTTTTACAAGAGATGGAATGGATTTACATTGTAAAGTTCCTATCAAATTTTATACTGCTGCTATAGGTGGAGATGTTGAAGTTGCATCTATAGATGGAAAAGTAAAACTAAATATTCCTGCAGGAACACAATCTCAAGACAAGTTCCGTTTGAAGAATAAAGGAATGACAAAACTCAGATCCACAGCGAGAGGTAATCTATATGTACATGTACATGTTGAAACTCCTGTGAAACTAAACAAAAAACAGATTAGTTTATTAGAAGAATTTGAGAAAGAAAATACTGAACATTCCAATCCAGAATCTAATAGCTTCTTTAAGAAAGTTAAGGATTTATTTGGGTAGAAAATTTACTCGTAGTGTGTCCAAAGCCTCAATACTTTAATGGCTTTCTTTTCTTCTATCACCTCGTATACTAGTCTATGTTTTACATTAATTCTTCTTGAATAACACCCTTTAAGATCACCACATAAAGCTTCGTATGGTGGATATGTTTTATATGGATCTTCTTCTGTAATTTTTAGCAGCTCTTCTATTTTTTTTCTTAGCTTATCATTATCACATTTTTTAGCGTCTTTTCTTGCAGAAGAAGTGTAGTAAAGAGTATATTTTACCATTTCAGATCTTTACTGCATTTGCTTAAAGGCTCTTTTCTTCCTTTTAAAATAGATTCCTTCACACCAGGTAAAGAGCTTAAATATATTGTCTCTTGAATCGCATTCCAATCATCTTCAGATACCAAAACAGCATTACTCCTTTTTCCTATAATATGAATAGGCTTATGAGTCTCATTAGCCTCATCAACCAATGAAAATAAGCTTGATCTAGCTTGAGTTATATTAATATTCTTCATCTCTAAACCTAATAAATAATATGGAGAAAGCGTACATTATAACGTACGCTTTGTCAAATCAATCTTGAGTACTCTGTACTAATACTATAGCTCTTCTTCGGGCCTTGCACGTCATAGATAATAGTAAATTTATTATTATCTACAAAATGATACGCTGACTTATATTCGTCTTGTAGGCACAAGTGATATCCTGATACAGCATTTTTAGAAATTTCTAAATGGTAAAATAATTTATCATCAGAAAAATACTTTGAAATTTTTTGAGATTTTTTATTATATTTATACTTATA
>JAHZKS010000108.1 GCA_022600235.1 Alphaproteobacteria bacterium
CATCAAATGATGTACCACTCATCATTCCGATAACGGTTAGTGTTTTTCTCTTAGCCAAAATAACTCCTACTTATGAAGTTTATTAAAAATCTCCTCTGCAAAATCCCAGTTAACAAGATGCTCTAAAAAAGCATTTATATAATCTGGTCTTTTATTTTGATAATCAATATAGTAAGCATGCTCCCAAACATCACATGCCAGCATAGGTACTAATCCTTGTGTCATAGGATTATCTGCATTAGCTGTTTTTACAACTTCCAATGCTTTCGTAGAAACATTATACACAAGCCATGCCCAACCACTGCCAAATTGAGTTGCACCTGCTATCTTCATCTTATCTATAAAATCTTCATAACTGCCAAAATCTTTTTCAATTTGATCAAATAAATCGCCAGAAGGCTTACCACCACCATTAGGTTTCATTGAATGCCAAAAAAAAGTATGATTCCATATTTGTGCAGCATTATTAAAAATCCCCACTTTAGAAGAATCCTTACCAGACTCTATCATTATTTCCTCTAGAGATAATGAATTCATAGAGTTATCTGCTAAAAGTTTATTTAGATTTTGAACGTAAGCATTATGGTGTTTCCCATGATGATAATCAAAAGTTTCTTCTGTCATATGTGGCTCTAAATCCTTTTTACCATAAGGAAGATCTGGAAGACTAAACGGGTATTTCTTCTGATTTGCTACTTCATTTCCTAAATGCTGTGGTGAAATTTTTTGATCCATATTACCTCAATATATTAAAATTTATCCAATACCTGTGTATCAATTATCCTATGAAGGACCTCAATACCAAAGAAAGACATAACAGCCACAACTGTAGAAGATATAATAATCCCTATAACACTTGTTATCATACCAATTAATACAGTTAGACCATCTTTATAAAGCAGCCCTACAGACATTACTAGAATACCTGCACTAGGCACTGCATTTCCAAATAAAATTGGAAGAGCAATTGAAACAGAGCAAATAAATGCTAAAACACCTACGAGCCTTTCCATGGATTGAGTAGTAAGATGTTTGTGCCTAGGCTTTAAAAAACCACTCATTTTATTAAACATTGGCTCCGCTTTATCAATAAACCCTTTAAAAGTAGAAACTTTCACTTTTTTATTAGCGAGCCATTTGGGCAACCAAGGAGCATCAAGCTTATAAATCATCTGTATTGTTAGCACACACAAAGGAATTCCAAAAAGAGTCGTAAAACCAGGAGGAGTCGGAACTGGAATTGCCGTAGGAAAAGAAACTATAGCGATTAAAAATATTAAGCCTTCCTCTTTCAAATGAGCCATAATATCTCCAAAAGTAATAGAATCACTTTTATGAGATTTTAAAACGTCTTTTAAAGATTCTATGAAATGAACATCCTTCTCTTTTACAGAATCTTTTTCAGGCTTTATTTTTTTTAACTTGCCAGATTTTGACATATTAACCAACTAAAATTACTTATCTTTTTTCTTACTATTTTTACCGCTCTTTTCATCTTTCATCTCATCACGAAAAGATTTAAGACCTTTACCTAAATCACCCATTACTTTAGGTAACTTCCCTGCACCAAAAAGTATAAGGATTACAAGCAAAATTATAAGTAATTGTGTCAATGAAATTCCCATACAGACCTCTATATTTACGAGCAGTATATCATAGTTAAAACGTATAAGTAAACTTATTCAGCTTTATTTAAAACTTTTTCTTCAAACTCAGAATAACCACCTTCAAACCAATCCATTCTATTATTCTCAAATGATAAAATATGGGTGGCAACACGGTCAAGAAACCATCTATCATGACTTATAACTAATACACAACCCACAAAACTATGTATGGCTTCTTCCAATGATCTTAGCGTATTAACATCAAGGTCATTTGTTGGCTCATCTAACAGAAGAACATTGGTTGACTTTCTTAGCATTTTAGCTAAGTGCACCCTATTTCTCTCACCGCCAGAAAGTTGAGATACAAGCTGCTGTTGGTCACCTCCTTTAAAGTTAAAACTCGCACAATAAGCTCTACTTTTGACCACTTTTGAACCTAATTCAATATTATCTAGCTTGTCAGAAATTTCTTCCCAAACGGTATTCTTATCATTCAAAGAGTCTCTAGATTGATCTACATATCCAAGTACCACAGTCTCACCTAGTTTTATACTACCTTCATACTCCTTATCTTGACCTGTTATCATTCTAAATAAAGTAGTCTTACCAACACCATTTGGACCAATAATACCTACAATAGAACCAGGAGGTATATTGACATTAAAGTCCTTAAACAACTCCCTATCGCCAAATGATTTATTTAAGTGATCAATTTTAATAGCATCACCACCAAGTCTTGGTCCATCAGGAATAACAATTTTCGAAACACCTACATCATAATCTTTTTGTTGGCTCACAAGCTTTTCATACGATTTTATTCTAGCCTTGTTTTTAGCTTGCCTTGCCTTAGGAGATTGCTTTATCCAATCAAGCTCTCTTGCAATTTGTTTTTTTCTATCTTCTTCTTGCTTATCTTTATTTTTTAGCTCTTTATCTTTTTGCTCAAGCCAAGACGAATAATTTCCTTGCCATGGAATACAATTTCCATGATCTATTTCTAATATCCATTCTGTAACATTATTCAGAAAGTACCTATCGTGGGTAACTACAACGACTGTTCCTTTATATTCCTTAAGACGCTTCTCAAGCAACGATACTGTCTCTGCATCTAAATGGTTTGTAGGTTCATCTAGTAATAGCATATCTGGCTTCTCCATAAGCAGCCTACACAAAGCGACACGCCTTCTCTCTCCACCTGAAAGCTTTGTTACATCAGCATCTTTAGGTGGACAGTTCAGAGATCTCATCATAACTTCTATCTCTCTATCGATCTCCCAACCATTTAACTGATCTATTTTTTCTTGAACCTCACCCTGTCTTTCTATCAAGGCTGACATCTCATCATCTGACATTGGCTCAGCAAATTTTTCACTAATCTGATTAAATTCATTAATTAAATCAACTACATCAGAGGCCGCATTCATGATATTCTCAAACACATTCTTCTTTGGATCAAGCTTTGGCTCTTGCTCTAAATAACCAACTTTAGTTTTATCTGCACTCCATGCCTCCCCATCAAATTCTTTATCTATGCCTGCCATAATACGCATTAGCGTAGATTTACCAGCACCATTGTGACCTATTACTCCGATCTTAGCACCCGGCAAAAAAGATAAATAAACATCTTTTAGTATATGTTTATTTTGACTGTTATATTTATTAAGACCTTTTATTACGTAAACGTACTCAGTCATCTTTTTAAACTAATTTATGATAAAATCCTAAATCAATATATTTGAAAGAATAAAGTCTGGCAACGAAAATAAATGATTTTGTAAGATCAACAAATTAATACTTTATTAATTCTATAATATTAATATCAAACTGTTAAAAAACATATATCAATGTCAAAACAAGAAAGACAAGATTATAGCAAACAGGCAGAAACATGGTTGCAAACCTTAAGCAAAGGTGCAGATTATGCTATATTAACACAAGCTCTTGTATCAGAACTAGGTGCATTATTCGGAGATGCATCACACATTCATGAAGTTATTTTATCGGGAATACTTAGAGGAATAGAAGAAGAATTTGCAGACATAGATGTTAGGTTAAGCAAAGGTAAAGCATCCAGCATAGAGAAAGAAGTAGAAAAAACACTTGCAGAAAAAGAAGGCTTTGTAAAGAGCGAGAAAGAACATTTTCAACAAGCCTATTCTGCAAAAAAAGCAAAGATAAAAAACGAACGCAGCATGTTAAAAGAAAAGGACATACCCCAGTTAATATTGGAATATGAAACAATGCATTTTAATGTATTTAACCATGTTACCAGGAAACACCTTAGCAACCCAGACATTCCAGAAGAAGATAAAAAAAACATACGAAAATTTTCAGAAATTATAGATCAAATAAGAATCGTCGCTCAAACAACTACTGCGGGATCATTAGCACACATTTCTCAATTGTCTCTCAATATAGGTAAGAATATAGCTAAAAATGCTCACCATATAATCCCAGAGCATTTGTTAAAACAAGTTGATGACAAAATACAATATGGTCGAGTTATAAAGTATTTGATAGATACATACTCAAAAGCAATGACAAAAGGTGCCAGCTCCCTGCTGACTCTACCTAACCAAGTAAATGAACTAGGAAAATTTATTACCGCAGGAGCATATGAAGGATTAAAGACAACTCAACAAAAAGAAAAAAGTGTTCCTCTAACGCAAAAGAAAAAACTTAACCCAAATGCAATGAGGAGAAAAGAAGAGAAAAAAGCTGCCCAAGCACAAAAAAGAGAAACCATTGCAAGATATGGAACAGACGCACCAAGCACATTACAACAGATCAAATATATGTCTGGTTACGAAGAATGGCAGAGAGCTTATTCTATGGTAAAACGGGCCTACAAGAAAACTGATAAAATAGTTGGAGAAAGAATGGATGAATTACTTAAAAAAATTCCAGCAAAAGCAGGTGCACAAGAAGAACTAGAAGCGAGAAGAGTTATTAACCAAGAAGGCTACATTGCTAAAGGAGCACTCTCTTTTTATGACTCCATTAGAGCAGCAGCGACGGCTTCTACGCTAGTTACAAATGCTAATTTATACAGAATGGGCAGATATATAGGTGAAGTAGCACAATCAACTGCAAGAAGACTAGATTCGCGAACAGAAGAGCAAAAACTTCAGAAAATAGCAGAAACAGAAGAGTTTAAAGATATAGCAAAAGCTTTTTCAGCTACCACATATAACAAAAGACAGCGTAATAAAAAGAGAAAACATAAAAAAGGCAGAGGCATATAATGACAGATGTAAAAAATATGCAAGATAGATTAGATGACCTGGAAAGATTATTTCATAATTCAGCAACATATGGAGTTTCATTATTTCAAACATTGTCTTTAGAAAAGGATGATGATGGTGCAAACGCAGCATTGTTAGAAACTCTAAGAAAATCACTTGAAGAGCAATTCCCAAACAAAGATCTTGTAGAAAAGCATCTAACTAACATCAAAGAAATAAGAAAAAGTGTTTTATCTGACCCTAATACACAAGAATTGCTAGAACAAAGAATCAGCAATATTAGAGAAAAAATCTCAATGGATCTGATCATACATGAGGATAACCTGCGCGTAGAAGGAGATTTTGACCCTTTTGACATTGAAAAATAAATATTTTTCAGAAAAATGTAGCGCCACAAAAAAAATTTTGCTATAAAATGACATACTATATCGCAATGTTCCTCGGTAGCTCAGTGGTAGAGCAAACGACTGTTAATCGTTTGGTCGCTGGTTCGAATCCGGCCCGGGGAGCCATTCTTACCAATACATAAAAATATAAAAGAATTTGATTCATTTAATTTTAATTTATATAGTATATGTAAATCTTAGAAATTACTTGAAAAGCTACTTAGCAATGACCTAGTAATCTAAGAATAACCAACTTTTGTTAAAATGAATCAAAAGATTTTAATTTGTGGAAAAGGGAAAATTGCTAGTTTTGCATTATCAGAAGCAAAAAAGATACTAGGGCAGTCTTGGAATATTTATTATGGCTTTATTTCACACGAGCAGAAAAATGTTAACAACGAGAAGATTGCAAATAACCTATCAATAAAAACTTTTGAGATAAAAGATTATAATAGTTTTTTTAATTATGTAAAAGAACTGCGTCCATCACTTATATTATTCGTACAATTCTCTATTATAATAAGATCCGAACTCATTCAATTCATGAATGGGAATATAGTAAATCTGCATCATGGTAATTTGCCAAAATATAGGGGAATGGGACCTATAACTCATGCAATTTTATCAGGAGAGAAAGAGTTTGGAGTTACTTTACATTTTGTTGATCTACAGGTAGACACAGGAAATATTGTTAAACAACATACATTTTCTATAGATGATAAAAACAATGAAGAAGTATATAAGCTATGCATTAAATATGATTCAAAAATCATAACTGATTTTTATCAGTTAATACAACATGATTTTAACATTAAATCTTACCCTCAAGATGATGCTAACGCATCCTATTTTTCACAAGATAAACTTTGTTATCACAACCCATTAATTGATTTTAATCAGTCTGCGAACCAAATATTGTGTTTT
Organism: Alphaproteobacteria bacterium; assembly: GCA_022600235.1. Lineage (GTDB taxonomy): Bacteria > Pseudomonadota > Alphaproteobacteria > Rickettsiales > JABSSG01 > JAHZKS01. The sequence goes on from JAHZKS010000108.1 coordinate 6,163, forward strand.
TGTAGAGCGTACTTTTTTCCCAGCAATAATCTTTTCCCAAAAATAGAAATTACTGGTAAGACATATTTCTGCCATTCCTTACCTAAGATTGGTGAAAGATCTGCAGGTATAAGATTTGGCACTTTCGTAAAAGATGAAAATGATCAAGTTAAAATCAGCTCTAGAGATAGGTGGTTGATATTTAATAATTTAACAATTAAAAAAAAGAAATAATGGTTTTTTTGTTCAAACACACAGTTAGGTTATTAGGAATAATCCAAAAACCTCTAACTGTATATTTTAAATGCAAAAAAATTCGTATCAAATATATTAAGGATATAAAGTTCGACAAAATCCTTACAGGATATAATAATAAGAGCTCAAATAAGAATAAACAGAATTACTTTTCTTCTTTTTTTGAGAAACATCTTTGCAAAAATGATTCAAATAGGCTCCTAGGACTTAAGATTCTAACAAATATCCTATATGTTCCTGCTTCTGAATTAGCACTTAAAAGAAATACTTTGTATTTATCTGAGAGCATTGAATTGGAACAAGGATCGTTAACCCCAGAGATACTTTTCTCTAACTCAAGAGATTTACTATTTAAAGTAAGTGAAAAATTACAATACGCGACAATATCAAAAAAATATTATAATCAAAAGAATAAAGAGCAAAAAGGAATTAATTTATTACACTCTATAAATAACTACTGGCACTTTTGCATGGAGCAAGCGCCTAAAATTTTAATTGCACAACGTTTACAAATACCATGTACGGTACCCTTGCTAGTACCAGACAATTTGCACCCAAATTTATATCAAATTATTGATATTTTAAACCAAGGAAGATTTAAAAGAAAACTTATTAAAATAACTACTGATTTAAATATTCCAGAAACTATAAAAATAAAGAATTCATATCATATATCTGATCACTTAAATATACAAACTCACTATCGCAAAGAAAAAATCATTACACCCGATTTATTTAAAAAACAACAGCTTAACATTAACCCATACCCAATTAGAGACTTTGTCAAAACGATATTTAATTATTATAAAATCACCCCTTCCCCTAATAAAAACATCAAATTATTTTTAAAACGCGAATCAGGTTTTCGAATAGCAAAGGATCAAGAAAAGTTAGAAAAATTCCTTTTAGAAAAAGGCTTTACTTCATTCAACCCAACAAATTTAACCCTTGAAGAACAGGTTAGAATTTGTTCTCAAGCTTCTATTTTTATTGGCTTTTCAGGCGCCGGGTTTACAAATTCTATTTTTCTTCCCGAACTATCTAAAAAGGTACTTTTTGCAAATCGTACATTCCTTCATCTGGTATCTTTCTGGAATGTATTGTTAAATAACCTTCATGTTCTAGACAATGGCTTTAAAGAAACAACATTTGATAAAATTCATGGAAAACCATACTTAACAAAAAGAAACTGGAAAGATTTAGAGACAATTCTAGAAAATATATAATAAATTTATTAAAGATAAAAAGAATAGGTTAAAGACTTCTTGGACATCCTTTTTGATCTTCTTTTTAAGATCCTTTAGTTTATCAAAACTAATTGACTTTTTTTACTATATAACCAAGAATGATCGAATAATATACAACGTCATATAAAATGCTTTTCTACTCGTTTGAGTTTCTATTTATTTTCCTGCCAGTAACATTGGCTGGTTATTGGATAATATGCGGTTTATCTCATAACAATAAAATATCAATATCATGGCTAGTACTTTGTTCTGTAGTTTTTTATGGAATGTGGAATATTTCTTATGTTTCTCTGATTATTTGCTCCATAATATTTAACTACTATTCTGGTGTTCTACTACAAAGAATCAAGTCATTAAGAAAGCGTTTATTGATTTTTAGCATATCTGCCAATCTATCTCTTTTAGCATATTATAAATACGCTAACTTCTTTATTGATAATGTTAATAACATTGCAAATACTGATATAACTCTTTGCACAATTATACTTCCTTTAGCAATATCATTCTTCACCTTCCAGCAAATAAGTTGGTTAGTTGATAGCTACAAAAATATTGTAAATACTAGAACAGAAGGATTATGGAGATATGCTCTCTTTGTTACATTCTTTCCTCAATTAATAGCAGGACCAATTGTGCATCACAGTGAAATGATGCCACAGTTTAGTGAAAAAAATAACTTCCATATCAATTGGAAGAATATCAACATAGGTTTAACCATATTTATATTTGGCTTATTTAAAAAAATTGTTCTTGCTGATAACTTATCACCTTTTGTCAATAATATCTTTAATGATTCACTGAATAACAATAATATCCATATTTTGGACTCTTGGATAGGAATGTTCGCATACACATTTCAGCTTTATTTTGA
>JAHZKS010000109.1 GCA_022600235.1 Alphaproteobacteria bacterium
ACAATAAACAAAATGAAAATTATCGCAGCACAAATTGACTTGTCTAAAATTGATAAGTCCCGAATAGTAAAGACTGACAAAAGCGGTCAACCGTTTAAAAATGGCCAACAAAGGCTCCTTTCGATCCTAATTCGGTAAACTTGCGTTTCATATCATCGGGAATAAAGTCGTATAGAACCGATAATATGCGCATCAGAACAAGTTTTATATTGCGTAGTAATGAAAGAAACAGATTTAACATATGTAAACACTATTAACTCTTACATTGTATTTCTGATAAAGCATGACTACAAGCAAAAACTGATATAGGTAAAATAATAAAACAAAAACCTATAAGAATTTTTAGTTGAGAAACAAAAGAAAAAACGCCAAGAATCTCAATATTAGAGTTTATTAAAAATATGCTATATAGAAAAAAAGCTAACATCATAGGAGTTCCTATTAAAATATTGAGTAAACTTCCCCTGCCTTCAGATAGCGTTAGCATTGAGACGAGAGTTGAAATAGAAGTAGATAGGATGGAGGTGATAATAATTACAATAGTTGGGAAGAGAAAGGCTTTATAGTGAATATTATAAATGAATAAATAAACAATAATTCCTATTGTTAGTACAGATAAATTTAAAATCCAATAACTGAACAATTTTGCAACTACTAGAGATAGCGAGCTATTTCCAGAGCTGCGTAGTTGGTCCAATGAAGAATCTTGGTAATCATCTTGAAAGATATAATGTGCAAATATAGTAGTGGTAATAATATGGACAACTAAAAGAAGTGTAGAAGCAGAAGCAATATTGATATCAGACAATAAGCTTGATAATAGAAAAGTTAGTATTAAAAACATGCTGATGATATTGAAAAAACTACCTTTCTTGAGAAAGAAAAAAGAGAGATCTCGTTTAATTAGTGTAATTACTGATTTCATTATGAAACTTTTCTAAATTTATATATTGAGCATTAATAGTTCCCCCCAAATCACTATGAGTTGCGATAATTACTACACCGCCATTCTGAGTTTTTAAATCTATCAAATTCTTTAACAATGCTAATCCATTTTTATCAAGGCTTGTTTCTGGCTCATCAAGAAGCCAGAGACTAGAATTTGAGGATAGTAGCTTGCTTAACTCTACCTTTCTCTGCCATCCTGAGGATAGAAGTTCTACTTTTGTCTCTAAAATATTTGCTAAATCAAAATATTTAATTGATGCATCTAGAAGTTCTTTTTCGCCTGAAAATTCTGCCCAAAATTTTAAATTTTCTAAAACAGTCATATCTTTCTTCAAGGCATTTTTATGCCCTATGTAACAAATATTTTCCTGGAAAGCTAAAATGTCTTTTGATATTTCAACATTATTCCAGGTTATTTCTCCGTGAGTAGGTTTTATGAGTCCAGCTATTATTTTGAGTAAAGAAGTTTTGCCGCATCCATTAGATCCTTTTATAATAGTTGTACTGGCAGTTTTTGCATCAAAGCTAAGGTTTTGAAATACGCTAAATAAAGAATTATTTAGAGTCAGATTTTTACAAGCTAACATACGTTCTTATGGTTGACAAATTACTGTCTGATTCTAGTATATGATATACCTAAACATCAATTATATATTAAAGGCCTCTATATGTCTGCAGAATTAAACGTTCAAAAGTATCTTAAGGTTAATAATAAAAATTATAAATACTATTCTTTGGAAGCAGCTGCAGAACAAACTGATAAGAAAATTCTTAGGCTTCCTCATACTCTAAAAATATTATTTGAGAACATTCTCAGAAACAGTAGTGCTTCTGAAGGAAAAGAAGCAGCTAGAAAAATGTCAGAGTGGTTGAATGCTGGCAAATCAAAACATGAAATTAATTATAAACCAGCTAGAGTATTAATGCAGGATTTTACAGGTGTGCCAGCTGTGGTAGACCTAGCTGCAATGAGAGATGCTGTTACTCGTTTAAAGGGAGATGCTAAAAAAATTAATCCACAAATTCCTGTGGACTTAGTAATTGATCATTCTGTTCAGGTAGATAGTTATGCAGGCGCTAATTCCTTTAAAGAAAACGTTAATCGTGAATTTGAAAGAAACAAAGAGCGTTATGAGTTTCTAAAATGGGGTAAGGAAGCTTTCGAGAATTTTAGGGTTGTGCCTCCAGGAACTGGTATTTGTCACCAGGTTAATTTAGAAAATTTAGGACAGGTTGTTTGCATAAAAAAAACAGGAAAAGATCTTGTTGCAATTCCTGATACAGTTGTAGGAACAGATAGCCATACTACAATGATAAATGGTCTTGCTATCTTAGGCTGGGGTGTTGGAGGTATAGAAGCTGAAGCTGCGATGCTTGGTGAATCAATCTCTATGGTTATTCCTGAAGTAATTGGCTTTAAACTTGTAGGGAAATTGAAAGATGGTGTAACGGCAACTGATTTGGTGCTTGTTATTACAGAAATGCTGAGGAAAAAGGGGGTAGTTGGAAAATTTGTTGAATTTTATGGTGAAGGTTTGAATGCTTTGTCCCTTGCAGATAGGGCAACAATATCTAACATGGCTCCTGAATATGGAGCTACATGTGGTTTTTTCCCTATTGATGGTGAAACAATTAAATATTTAGAGCTTACAGGTAGAGAGAAAGAGCAAATATCATTAATAAAATCATACTCTAAAGAGCAAGGATTATGGAGAGATGATAATGCTGTAGATCCTATATTCACAGATAGTATAAGTCTAGATTTATCAAAAGTTGAACCTTGTATAGCTGGGCCAAAAAGGCCACAAGATAGGATAATATTGTCTGATGCGAAATCAGAATTTAGAAAGTATCAGAACGAAATTATAGGTAAAGAAATAAAGCCGGATAGGAGTGATCAAGTAGGTCATGGAGATATTGTTATTGCAGCTATTACAAGCTGTACTAATACATCTAATCCCAGTGTGATGATTGCTGCTGGCCTTGTGGCTAAGAAGGCAGTTGAAAAAGGAATCCAAGTAAAGCCTTGGGTAAAAACATCATTAGCTCCGGGGTCTAAAGTAGTATCTGAGTATCTTGAGAAAAGTGGATTGCAAAAATATTTAGATCAAATAGGATTTAATTTAGTGGGATATGGTTGTACAACATGTATAGGGAATTCTGGACCTTTAAAAGAAGAGATCTCTAATGCAATTAAAGATCAAAAACTTTTTGTTACTTCTATTCTATCTGGTAATAGAAATTTTGAAGGTAGAATACATCCTTTAGTAAAAGGAAACTATCTCGCATCCCCTCCTTTAGTGGTTGCATATGCTATAGCTGGTTCTTTTAATATTGATATTACAAAAGAGCCATTGGGTGAAGATAAAGAAGGTAATGAGATTTACTTAAAAGACTTATGGCCTTCAAATAATGAAATTAAAGAAAATGTAGAAAAGTCGATTTCTCAAGAGATGTTTAAGTCAAAATACTCTAATGTGTTTGATGGAGATGATGAGTGGAAGAAAATAAAAATAGAGAAAAAAGATACATATAGCTGGAGTTCAAAAAGTACATATATAAAGAATCCTCCATATTTTACAGGCATGAAAAAAGAGTCAGGTGCATTATCTGATATAAGAAATGCGCGTATTTTGTGTATGTTTGGAGATAGTATTACAACAGATCATATATCTCCGGCTGGTAGTATAGCTCTTGATAGTCCTGCAGCAAAATACTTAAAAGATAATGGAGTGGAGCCAAGGAGTTTTAATTCGTATGGTGCGAGAAGGGGTAATCATGAAGTAATGATGCGTGGAACTTTTGCTAATATAAGAATACGGAATGAGATGACTCCAAAAACCGAAGGAGGTGCGACTAAACATTATCCAAGCAAGAAAGAGATGAGTATATATGATGCCTCAGAAAAGTATAAGAAAGATCAAGTGCCTCTAATTGTTATTGCTGGGAAAGAATATGGGACTGGTTCTTCAAGAGATTGGGCTGCTAAGGGTCCAAAACTACTCGGTGTGAAAGCCGTTATAGCTGAAAGTTTTGAAAGAATTCATCGATCTAATCTTATAGGTATGGGAATTATTCCATTAAAGTTTGCTGGCGGAAAAGATAGAAAAAGTTTAAAGATTACGGGTGAAGAAGTGTTAGATATACAGGGCTTAGAAAAATTATCTGTTGGAAAAAATTTAGAAGCTAAAATTACATATGCAAACGGTAAAACTGCTCAAGTGGCATTAGAGCCGTTAGTATATACTCAAGCGGAGATGAAGTATTTGCAAAATGATGGCGTATTAAGTTCTGTTATTAGAGATTTGATCTAAACTCTTATAGGTATGCAACTATCTGGGAAAGAAGTATTTGATTTTCTGCAGGGCGAATGGCAGGTTTCCAGGTCTATAGAGCTTCTTAATTCTAAAAAGAAATATGAAGTAACAGGTCGTGCAGTGTTTCACGTGGAACATGATTATCCGGATGTGCTTTTATATGAGGAGAAAGTTCATATAGAAAGTGTGGGTATTGAGAGCGCTAGGTCTTATAAGTATAAATATAATA
>JAHZKS010000110.1 GCA_022600235.1 Alphaproteobacteria bacterium
GATACCAGCAATAAAGTCATTATAGTTTCACGCCTTGCATCATTGGCTGCTGCAAGGGAGAGTAATAACTAAAATCTTAAATCTAGCCAATCATTAAATAAGCTGCTATACTGCCCCTTCTAGTTAAATTTTAGGTTATATGGCTAAAGAAGAGCTAATCGAATTTAAAGGAAAAGTTACAGAGGTTTTGCCTAATGCAATGTTCAGAGTAACATTGGAAAATGACCACTTAGTAATAGCTCATACTTCTGGTAGAATGAGAAAAAACCGTATTAGGATTCTGGCTGGAGACACTGTCACTGTGGAAATGACCCCTTATGATTTAGGGAAAGCTAGAATTATTCATAGACATAAATAAATACTTAAGTTCATAAGATGGTAAAAGATAATTTGCCTTTAATACTTGGGTCAGCCTCAAGCGAACGTTTGGTTTTGCTGAAGAGTGTTGGAATTATTCCAGACCGTGTTTTATCAGTTGATTTAGATGAAACGGAGCAAAAAAGAGAGAAACCATACCATTATTGTAAGAGAGTTGCGCAAGAAAAATTTTATGCAGTAGCAAAAATTTTAGAGGAGAAAGAGGCAATCCTTATCACTGCTGATACTACTGCGGTTGCGAGTGGAAAATTATTGCACAAAACATATGATGATGAAACTTTAAGGAAGCATATAGAATTAATATCTGGGAAGCGTCATAGAGTAATATCTGCCGTGTGTTGTGGAGTTATAAAAAATAATAAGGTAGAGTCGATCAGAACAAAAGTGGTAGAGTCAAGTTTAACCATTAAGAAGATGACTAATTTAGAAATAGAATCATTCATAGAATCTAAAGAAGGTTTAGGAAAAGCAGGAGGTTACACTTTAAAAGGAGTAATGGCATGCTATGTGAAGCAAATAAATGGTTCATTTTACAGCATATTAGGTTTACCATTACATGAAACATATCAATTACTGAATTCATTAGGTTATAAAAAGTAAAATGGCAGGACATTCGAAATTTAAAAATATTCAGCATCGTAAAAGCGCACAGGATGCAAAAAGGTCAAAAAATTTTGGTAAGCTCATCAGAGAGATTATGGTGGCTATTAAGACAGGTACATCAGATGTAGATTTTAACCCAAGATTACGTACAGCAATAGCAAGTGCAAAAGCTGCTAATCTTCCAAAAGATAAAATAGAGAATGCTATAAAAAAAGCTTCTTCTTCTCAAGATGATACAAACTTTGAGGAAGTTAGATATGAAGCTTATGCGCCTGGAGGCGTGGCTTTAATAATAGAGGCATTAACAGATAATAGAAATAGAACAGCTAGTGATGTCAAATCGACTATTAGTAAGCAGGGTGGCAATATAGCAGAGCCAGGCAGCGTTATTTATATGTTTGATAAAATGGGGTTCATGGAGTATCACGATAGCAAGATTCCTGAGGCAGAAATGTTAGATGCTGCTATAGAAGCTGGTGCTGATGACTGTGTTTCAGTGGATGATAACCATGAAATTTATTGTGATCCTTCAAGTTTCCATGAGGTGAATGATTCTTTGTCTAAGAAAGTAGGGGAAGCTAGCTCTGCCAGATTATATTGGAAAGCAAAAAATATGGTTGTAATAACAAACTTAGAACAAGCAGAAAAATTGTTAAAACTCATTGAAGCTGTGGAAGATAATGATGACGTACAGTCTGTAAGTGGAAACTATCAGATCGATGATTCAATAGCTGATAAAATTAAAGTTTAGTGTGAAAAAAATATTAGGAATAGATCCTGGATTATCGAATACTGGATGGGCGGTTATTCAGAGTGAAGCTAATTCAATGATATATATTGCATCTGGCACAATTACAACAACTACTAATGATGATCTTTCTATTCGTCTAAAAAAAATATATCAATCTATATTCGAGGTTATATCAAATTATAACCCTGAAGAATTTGCTATAGAAGAAAGTTTTGTGAATAATAACCCTCTTTCATCTCTAAAATTAGGCCAAGCTAGAGCGGCAGCAATCTTAGCTGCAGGAGCTGGTAATATTCCTGTACATGAGTATGCGCCAAGACTAGTGAAAAAAGCTGTTGTTGGAAGCGGTAGAGCAGATAAAAATCAGGTAGCAAGTATGGTAAAGTATCTTATTCCGAAAGCGCAGATGAAAAATGAACATGAGGCTGATGCTTTAGCAATATCAATTTGTCATTTAAATATATCATCAACGAACCAACGAACTAATATTATATGATTACAGACGTTATAGAAAGGAAGTTGAAGAAAGAATTTAGTCCTATTTTTTTTGATTTACAAGATGAAAGCCATAAGCACAAAGGCCATTCCGGTTGGCAAGAAGGAGGCGAAACACATTTTAAATTAGTGATAGCATCAAATGCTTTTATTGGGCAATCAAAAATTGTTAGGCACAAATCTATATACAAGATTTTATCTGCGGAGCTTAAATCTCATATTCATGCTTTATCAATTCAAGCTTTTACTGGGTCAGAATATAGAAAGTTACTTTAGTAACTTAAAAGACATGAAAGAAGAGATGATATTTTTATCCTTGGCCTTTTTCTGGTAGTAGGTTTCTATCTCACCAAATATTTCTTTTTTCCATTTGGTTTCACTATTTTCTACAAAATTTTTATTCATGGATAACGTTTCTATAATCCATTCTCTATAATCTTCATGGTCTGTTGCTATATATAAGTAGTTATTTTCTTTCATTTTTTTAGCAAGTAATTGGAGCATGGATGTGTTTATTATGCGTCTTTTATGGTGTCTTGCTTTTGGCCATGGATCGGGAAAGAGAATAAATACATCGTTTAAGAAGTTATTTGGCATTTCTACTAAAAGTAATCTTGCATCATCATTCCATAACATTATATTTTCGATATTATTTTCTTTGATATGATCAAGCAAATTTACTGTGCCTTGTATATATGGATCGCAACCTATGAATACTTCATTCTTATTCTTAGATGAAATATTTTCTAGAAATTTTCCATTCCCGAACCCTATTTCCATATTTATTTTTTTATCTTTTGGTAGTTCAGATAGATGATCAGGAGATATCTTTACAGTAGGTAAAAAATTATTTAATAGATCAGATTTATTTTCTGATAGTTTTCTACCTCTTTTTACAAATGATTTAATAAATTCAGACATTATTTTCTATATGGTAATTTAATGCTGAGTCGAGATCTTAGCTTTCATACCTACCCACATAGTGATAAATATTTTTGTAAGTGTGATTGCTGTAAACATAGAAGAGAGTATCCCTATTGTTAGAGTTACTGCAAACCCTTTAATAATTCCAGATCCAAAGATGTATAAGAAGAAGGCTGCAATTAATGTAGTTAGGTTCGAGTCTAAGATCGTTGCAAATGCCTGCTCAAAACCTCTTTTTATCGAATAATCCGTTATTTTGCTGAATGCTGTTGCTTCCTCGCGAATTCTTTCAAATATAAGAACGTTAGCATCAACAGCCATACCAACTGTTAGCACAATCCCTGCAATACCTGGTAGGGTTAAGGTGGCTTGTATAATCGTTAGAATTGATATAATAAACATTATATTAAATACTAATGCTACACTCGCAAAAATTCCATAAATTCCATAAGTAACTATCATAAATATAATGACTGCAATAATACCAATAGCTGCAGATTTTTTTCCTAATATTATTGAGTCTTCACCAAGACTTGGACCTACTATTTTTTCTTCTGCAATTTGTACAGGAGCTGGTAAAGACCCTGCTCTTAATAGCAAGGCAAGTTCATTAGCGCTCGCTACAGAAAAGCTTCCTGTAATAATCCCAGATCCACTTAATATAGGCTCATTTATTACGGGAGCGCTCAATACTTTATTATCTAAAACAATGGCTAATCTCTTATTTCTATTAGTTCTGGTTACCTCAGCAAATAATTTCGCACCTATAGTGTTAAAAGTAAATGATACTGCAGGTTGCCCATTCTCATTATTAGAAAACTTCGCATCTGTGAGCATATCGCCACCAACAACAGATTTACGCTTTACTATATATAGAGTGTTATTGTCATCACCTTTCAGAAGTTTTGAGCTACTTGGGACAAAGCCTTTTAGAGCTTGAGACAAAGATGCATCTTCATCAATTAGGTGGAAATTTAACTTAGCTGTTTTACCAAGAACTCGTTTAATTTGAGACGGGTCATCAAGTCCTGGTACTTGAAGTAATATACCAAGATCTCCTTGTTGTTGAATAGATGGCTCTTTTGTTCCAGTTTCATCAATTCTATATCTAATAATTTCTCTTGTCTGTTCTAAGACTTTTTTCTTGAGTTCAGAAAGTTTTTGATCGGAATAATATATATGAACAGTTTGTCCATTGAGATTAACATCTAGATCTCTATCTACTTTTCTAATAATTTTTTTTATCTTATCGATAGATGTTGACTCACTCTTTTGAAATAGTATTTTGTCAGATTGGGTCTTCAGATTTGAGTAGCGTATCCTTTCTTTTCTTAAGTTTTTCCTGAGTAAATCTGTAGTAAGATCTAATTGATCTGTAATAAAAGATTTGAAATCTATTTTTAACAGTAGCTGAGATCCTCCTCTTAGGTCCAAGCCATAATTTATTTTTTTTGAGGGCAAATAGCTATAGTCTTTGCTAAGAAAATTTGGGACAGCATATAATCCTAATACAAAGCATACGCAGAGGATAATAAAAAATCTCCAGTTTAGGATTCTATTGTTCATAGAAGCTATTTTTTTGCATCATCTTCACGTTTATCTAAATATAATCGTCGAAATTCATCAGCACAATGCTGAGAAGCATAAACACAATCGTGCAAATTTGAATATCTAAAATTTCTAGTAGA
>JAHZKS010000111.1 GCA_022600235.1 Alphaproteobacteria bacterium
AAGAACATCAACAATTGCCTCTATACTTTTATCATTAATATGTAACTCTATTATGTAATTGATAATTTTATCTATAGAATCCTTATAAGCTGGAGTATTTTGATAATTCTCTTTTTGCTTTTTTGTTATCTTCAGAACTTTCTCACATAAAGCAGCTACTTCTTTAAATTTCTCAATAGTTTGCGGGAATAAAGAAGCTTCTAAAGCTATAATAGACATGCTAGGCGCACTATCATCTAAATCTTCTTCTTCGTCTTCCTCTGAAGCTGCACCTTCTTCATTTTCCTTTTTTTCTTTTGACTCTACAGAAGTCTCTACAAACTTCTCTGCAGAATCTTCTCCCTCACCATCTATTGGAGCATCGTTACCTGCAATAGCCTCAAGATCTATAATCTCTCTTAAAAGTATTTTTTCATTCACCAAATCTTCGTACCAGATAATAAACTGGTTCATAGATAGTGGAAACTCACATAATGCTTTCAACATATCACGCTTACCGCCCTCAATACGCTTAGCAATTTCAATCTCTCCAGATCTAGAAAGCAGATGCACACCGCCCATATCTTTCAGATACATTCTTACTGGATCATCTGTACTCTCAGTAGGTGCATTTACAACAGAAGCTGCTGGATCTTCAATCTCTGACTCGACATCTTCCTCTTCTTCATCAATATCTAAAGTAGTGTCATCTTTTGTCTTAGCAACAGTATCATTCAAAATTGTTACTCCAGCTTTTTCTATGGATGAGACTACATAATCTATAACATCTTGATCTACAATTTCAGGTGAAACCAACTTGTATATATTTTTCTCTAGATCAAGAAAACCCTTATTCTTTCCAAAAGCAATAAGCTTTTTTATTGCATTCTCAATAGCTTCGTTTGTAATAGTAATATTCTTTTTTTGCATAGAAAACTTTTCCCTAGTTTGAATTATTTTTTATATGATCTTCCTGCTCTAGTATCTGCTTTTTAAGCCTTCCTGAGGCTTCTACAGAGGACTCATCCATAGACTGCAGAGATCTAACATAATCTGCTTTTAATAGCTCTAGATTATACCGCGCAAAAGTCTTGCTCCAGGATGTTACCACATTATTAATGTTTTTCACACCGATTTTATCTAAAAAATATGAATTTCTTCCACACAGATACTCAATCACAGAAGGATCGAGCTTAGCATTAAGTGAATGTCGAAACTTTTTGTTAAACTCTTTTTCGTTGGCCTCTGCATCGATTTCATCAAAAGTAGTCGCTATAGCAAGATGCACCTGCGCACAATAATCTAACCCTAAATCTATAGAAAAGAATTCTTCATGAATCTTTTCCTGCGTTAAAATGTAAGGATAGTTAATGATTATTGCCATCAGAGTTAAAGAATTCTTATCTAAAAGATTAAATTGTTGCGCTACACTCTTGATCTCTTCTTTATTAATTGTCTTTTTCTTATCAAATGTTTTCCATCTAGTTTGGTTTAGAAAGTTGTATACTCTATTGTTAAAGTATTTATGATAAAATTTTCTTACCGAAAAGTCTTGAATCTGGTCTACCATATCAGCAAGTTCTTTTTTAAATAAAGCCTGTTTTTCAGGAGTTCTAATATCAGCTTGAGAAACTTTTAGATTCCAAATAGCCTCACATAAATCTATTTTTTTCTCAAATATCTTCAGCAATGCTTGAGACCCCTGAGTTTTTATTACATCATCTGGATCCATTCCTTTAGGGATCTGGACAAAACTTATAGAATAGCCTGGTTTTAATATAGGGAGCACAACGTCAATCGCCCTATTCATTGCCTTGGTTCCTGCAGCATCACCATCCATGCATATTGTAGGAGAATCTGAAATTTTCCATAATTTTTGTATATGAAATTCTGAAACAGCAGTGCCCAACGTAGCGCATATACTCTCTATCCCAGCCATAAACACTGATATTACATCTGTATAACCCTCTACAACATACACATCTTGGTTAGAGTGACGACTCTTAAATAGATTGTTCTCATTATACAAAATATACTTCTTTTTAAAGATATCAGTCTCTGGAGAGTTTAAATATTTTGGTTGCACATCTTTTAATGCTCTACCACCAAATCCTAATATCTTCCCACGAATATTTGCTATAGGGAAAATAATCCTACCTCTAAATTTATCAAGCATTTCTCCTGTGCCGATAATTGTGACAAGCCCACTAGTTTTAATATCTGCATCTGAATATCCTACAGATCTTAGATATTGTATTAGAGAATTCTGAGAATGAGGTGCATAACCAATAAAAAACTTTTTTATAGCAGCATTATTTATACCACGATTATTCAGATATTTTATATGCTCTACACATTTATCTGAATATAAATTCCTATGAAACCACTTAGCCGCCACCTCATTTATTTTTTCGATTGCAGCCTCAATTTTATGCCTTTTTGTATCGATCTCAGGCATTGGAATCTTATATTCCTCAGCTAAGTATTTTACAGCTGCATGAAAATCTAAATTCTGAGTTTTCTCTATAAAACTTATTACATCCCCATTAGCACCACAACCAAAACAATGGTAAAAACGCTTCGTATCATTTACCGAAAAAGATGGCGTTGATTCATTATGAAAAGGACATCTTCCAAAGTAATCTTTTCCTTTCTTAGATAACTTTACACGTTTAGAAACAAGATCTGAAACACTAATTTGAGATTTGAGCCTATCTATAAAACTTGCTGTAATAGTCATTTAGGATTGAATAATGTTTAAAAATTTGTTAGAATGCTTTTCGCTTCTTTGAGGCTACATAAAAAATCTAGTTAGCTAAACTCGAATGATAGCGCACAAGTTTCAATAAATCAAATAGCTATATCTCAAATTTTATCTCATAGCATGATTATAATAAATAGGTAATAACAAATGCAAAAATTTCCTGTTACAGAGAAGGGTTTTAAAGAAATAACCGCAAAACTTCTGGATCTAAAAACGAAAGAAAGACCAGAGATTATAAAAGCGATCTCTACCGCAAGGGATCTTGGCGATTTATCTGAGAACGCTGAGTATAAAGCTGCAAGAGAGAAGCAAAGCTTTATAGAAGGAAAAATCCAAGAACTAGAAGATAAAATTGCTAGATCTGAAGTGATTGATATATCAAAACTATCAGGCAATACAATAAAATTTGGTGCAACTGTCCAACTAGTTGACATTGATAATGATAAAGAAATGACATACCAAATAGTAGGCGAATATGAATCAGATCTACAAAAACAGAAAATATCTGTCACCTCGCCTCTAGCAAGAGGTTTAATAGGTAAAGAGAAAGGAGATATCGTTGAGGTAAACGCACCTACTGGAATAAAAGAGTATGAGATTCTTGAGGTTAAATACACAGTGCACTCGTAGCTCAGCTGGATAGAGCATTGCTTTCCGGAGGCAAGGGTCAGGCGTTCGAATCGTCTCGAGTGCGCCATCTTTGTTTTAACTACTTTAATGATATTCCTTATATCCAGTCTAAATTTTCGACGGTTTTTTCATTCTTCTTGTCACCAGTATTCAATACTGATTTCGGCTCCAATAAAACTACATGAACCTCCTCTTGCGCAATAGGAAGATGCTCAACACCTTTCGGAACAATAAAAAATTCTCCCTCTGATAAGTTGATTTCTTTATCACGAAGTTTTATCAATAACTTACCTTTTATGACCAAAAACATCTCATCTTCATTTTCATGTTTATGCCATGTAAATTCTCCTTTGAACTTTGCCAATTTGACATAATTATCGTTGAGCGCGCCAACTATCTTGGGACTCCAAGTATCTGAAAATAATTTGAACTTTTCTTCTAAATTTACTTTATCCATTTCTGTATTATAAATATTTTTTTACCAAAACTTCTGCAATCTGTACTGCATTTAGAGCTGCACCTTTTCTCAAATTATCAGAAACAATCCACATAGAAAGCTCATTGTTTCTTTTCATATTTTTTCTTAAACGAGATACAAACACCTCATCTCTACCTGCAACCTCTATAGGTGTAGCATAATGATAAGGGTCCTTCATATCACTTACTAACACTCCAGGTGCAGACTTTAATGCATTCTTCACGTCTACAAGATCAATATTTTTTTCAAACTCTACAGATACAGATATACTATGCCCGATAAATACTGGCACTCTAACACATGTTGCGACAACCTCGATATCTTCTGCAAACATTTTTTGCAACTCCTCTATGACTTTTGACTCCTCACTCGTAAAACCATTATCTCCAAACTCTCCTATTTGCGGAATTAAGTTAAATGCTATTTTTTTCTTAAAGGAACTAGAATCTACCTTTTTATAAACATATGTAGCTTTTGTCTGTTCATATAGTTCATCCATCCCCTTTTTGCCTACCCCAGAAACAGACTGATAAGAAGAAAGTATTACTCTTTTTATTTTATACAAATCATGCAATGGTTTCAAAGCCACCGCTACTGGAATCGCGACACAATTAGGATTAGCAACGATATTCTTATTATCAAAGAAATTTAAAGCTTCTTCGTTAACTTCTGGTACAACCAGAGGAACATCTTTATCCATACGAAACTGCGGAGTATTATCTATCACGATATTATTTGCTGCAGTAGCAATTGGAGCATATTTTTCTGATAAATCAGAATTTACAGAAAATAACGTTATGTCTGTTTTATGAAAATCGAAATTCTCTAACGCATCCACTTTCACTATTTTTTCCTCACCAAAACTAACCTCTTTACCGATAGAACTACTAGAAGCAAGAGCATAAACATTCCCTACTGGAAAATTTCTCTCGGCCAATATTTTTAGCATTTGTGAACCGACATTACCTGTTGCCCCAACAACAGCTACATTAAATTTCATTTGATCCTCCTTTTTCATTTTCTAAAGTCATTGATAAAAATTTATTATACATATCCTGATTAGCTTTAAAGATACCTGTCATTCTTTCTGTATACACTTCTACATTATCTTTTTTGCTACCCACCAGGCTCATGCATTGATGATATGCACTTACTGATACTGCTACACCGTCTGGAGCAACATATTGCTCTAAAGCCTCCGCTATTTGTTCTGTGATGCACTCTTGAAGCTGCAATTTCTTTGTTACCGCATCTACTAACTGCGACACTCTATCAAATCCAATTATACCTTGCGTTGGAATATATGCAATATTCACAAAACCCTCTATAGGAAGCACATGATGTTCACAAAAAGAAGTAAATTTAATCTTTTTTAGCAAGATAATATCGTCAGAATTATTACTTATCTCAAATCTTCCTTTGAGTATTTCTGATAAGTTTTTACCATAACCAGAAAAGAAATCTTTATAATTTCTTAATACTCTATCAGGAGTTTTATCTAAACCTCCTCTACTCAAATCTTCACCTATCCATCTCAATAACACCAATACAGCAGATTTAGCTTCTTCATCAGTAGGTTTTGATAAAATTTCAATATCTTTTGTTTCAATCATTTTACATGAGAATTATCCAGGCAAGTAGCATAATAACTTAACATGATATTCACAAGCTCTTAATTCTATGAATAGCTAGGACAGAATTGTTATATTTTCTTGAGAAGATTTCTTCAGCCACATCTGAAATATCAAATTCATCAGTAAAATGAGTCCTGATAACAAGAAGAGCATTATCATGCAACCAGTTCCTGCCAATTAAACTCTTTACAGATTTTTCTACAAGGTTTTGATAAAAAGGTGGGTCTATAAACGCAATATTACATTTGAACCTTGCAGCCGGTAGCATAGTTGCATCCCCTCTTATTACATCAAGTTGACCTGCAAGCCCCAATGTCTGAATATTTTTT
Organism: Alphaproteobacteria bacterium; assembly: GCA_022600235.1. Lineage (GTDB taxonomy): Bacteria > Pseudomonadota > Alphaproteobacteria > Rickettsiales > JABSSG01 > JAHZKS01. The sequence continues at coordinate 5,815 of JAHZKS010000111.1, forward strand.
TTCAGAGAATTAAAGCTGTCCAAATTTTTTTCTACTATTATTCCTTTTCTTATACCTCTTGAGAAACCCTCAAATGATATAGCACCAGTACCACCAAAAACATCTATACTGACAGCATCTTGAAGGGCTGATTTATTATCAGCATCTAGAAATTTTCCACTAGATAAAATACTAAAAACTGCTTCTTTAATCTTTCCAGTCATCGGCCTATAACTACTATTTTCTTTCGTAGTAACCCTACGACCCTTTAGTTTCCCTGAGATAATTTTCATATATTTCTCTGTATATAGTTACTTCTTTAGTTTCACCTTTTTTTACATCACCAAGATCATACCCAGCATATTGAACTCTTTTAAGGCGGCTAATCTTCAAACCAAAATGAGCTAAAACTTTTCTGATTTCACGATTTTTACCTTCTTCAAGCTCAATCTCTAACCAAGAATTTGCATTATTATGTTTTAACACATTAACATCTATTTTTCTATAACGAGTACCATCTATAACAAATCCATTGCGTAAATTTTTTAGTCGCGTTAAATGTAACTCACCAAATACTCTCACATGATACTTTCTTTTTATACTATTCTTAGGCAATTCAAGATATCTGGCGAGGTCTCCATTATTGGTGAGCAATAACAAACCTTCTGAGTTAATATCTAACCTACCCACAGATATTACCCTGCCTATATTTTTCGGCAGAATATCAAAAATTGTTTTTCTATTTTCAGGATCATTATTAGTAGTAATAAAACCAGTTGGTTTATTAAATATCCATAACTTAGGATCATCTATAGGCTTTATTATCTTATTTTTAACCCTAATAAGATCGTCAGCATTTACCTGAGTTGTCGGAGAGCGAATTATAATATTATTCACTGTGACATCACCCTCTGTTACTAGTTTCTTTGCATCTCTACGCGAACACAAACCTGAATGGGCAATTCTTTTAGTAATATTCATAGATTTATTTTGAATGTTTCACTAGAGCTTTGATTAACTCTGAATCTTCTTCATTTTTTTCATACTCTGGATGCCATTCCACACCTATACAAAAACGAGATTTAGTGCGTTCTATAGCCTCTATCACACCATCCTCAGCTTGAGCAGAAATAATTAATCCTTCACCTAATTTATTCACAGCCTGATGATGATGACTGTTCACTTTATAGCGGTCTTTGCCTGTAATTCTATGCAGTAAAGACCCTTCTCTAATATCAATAAAGTGTCTATTTTGGTTTGTCTCTCCACCAGGTTTATGATTTATTTTTGTTTTCATACAAGAGCTTATATCTTGATATAGCGTTCCACCCAGTACCACATTGAGCAATTGTTCGCCAGCACAGATTCCAAGCATGGGCTTATCTTCCTCAAGCACTTTCCTTAATAGGGATATTTCGAAATTAGTTCTTTCATTATTTGATATAGTGGTTTTAGGATCAGGCTCTTCACCATAATAGCTAGGATGAATATCATATTCTCCACCAGGAAAAATAAAACCATCGCAATATTCTAAATAATGTTTAATTAACTCAGAATGATAGGGAATTAATACTGGAACTCCGCCGCTATTTGCCACAGCATTAGAATAATCTGTACGCAATGCATACCAAGGATAGTTAGAATATCCTCCTTCTTTCTCCTGACGAGTTTCGTAGTCTAATACTATACCAATGATTGGCTTCTTTATTTTAGTCATATTATTATGATATGATTTATAATTATTTTATTCAACATTAATTCACTTTGAGTCTATACTCAAATACGAAATACTACTTTACAATTTAACAAACTGACGTACTCTTATTTTCTAATTTTATTAGCAGCAAACTTATGACACAGGAAATAATAAGCAACCAAAAATCTATAATAAGTTTAATATCAGGTGCTGACATAGTTGTGCAGTTAGTGTTGTTAATTTTATTGTTTGCTTCTATATGGTCATGGACGATTATTATTCATAAATGGATCCTAGTTTCACATATATCAAAACGCACCAGATATTTTGAAAGAATATTTAGCTTTAAAAATATAGATAAAATCTTTGAGCGATTCCAAACTTCTTCTTCTGCACCTATAGAAAAAGTCTTTATAGCCACAATAAAGAAATGGAAGAAAATGAATGAAAATTCTGACTCCAGCATAATAAGTACAACAATTATGGTTAAAAAAAACAAATGCATGAATGAATTAGAAAATGGACTCAGCTACTTAGCAACAATAGCAGCCTCAACACCATTCATAGGATTGTTTGGTACAGTTTGGGGTATTATGCATAGCTTTCAATCCATAGCTGCATCAAAAAACACATCTCTAGCTATCGTCGCACCAGGTATTGCGGAAGCATTGTTTGCTACTGGAATTGGGCTAGCTGTAGCAATCCCTGCTCTAATTTTTTACAATTTACTGAGCTCAAAAATCAACAAAATCGATGATAGTTTAGATGATTTCTCATACGAGCTTTATTCTATGTTAATCAATTCTATAAAGAGATAATTGTGCTAAACCAGCATCCGCTTTTAAAGAAAAGAAGAAAGAACAAAGCCATAGACAGTATTAATATTACACCCCTTGTCGATGTGATGTTAGTTCTTCTAATTATCTTTATGGTAACATCACCGATGCTTATTTCTGGTATAAAAGTAGATTTACCAAAAACCCTATCATCACCTTTATCAGGCAAAGATGAACCTCTATCTATTTCGATCAAAAGCTCTGGAGAAATTTATTTAAATAACACGTTTATAAAAAGAAAAGATCTTGTCAAAAAGCTTAAAGCAATTACAAAAGAAAGCTACAATAGCAGATTATTTGTCAGAGGAGATAAAAAGTCAAATTACGGAGAAATTATCAAAATCATTTCTATGCTTAATAATGCTGGTTTCTCCAAAGTATCTCTGGTCACAGAAATAGAATCTTAAAATGAGAAATTCATTAACATATTCTCTAGTACTACATTTCATCATAGGAGTATTATTAGTAATCAATTTACCTAATTTTAAGCACAATAATGAATCTGAAATAGTAGTCACAGTGGACATCGTTAAAATCTCTCAAGAAACAAATCTTAAGGGCATTTCTAAATCCAACAAAAATTCTTCAAAAATAAAAAAGAAGAAAAAGACATCAAAAACGAAACAAAAAACTAAATCAATTAAGACATTAAAAACAAAGAATATTACCAATGAGAAAAAAGAAAGTTTATCAACAAAAGATTCCTTAGAAACATTATTAAAAGATCTAGAAGGAAAGAAAGGAACTAAATCACAAAACACTACTGATACAAAGGAAAAGCATAACTATTCTACAAAAACTCATGATGCTAATTTGCCATTATCAATATCACAAAAAGACAATATAAAAACTCAGATAGAGCGAAAATTTGTTAACCCTATTGCTCTAGATTTTAAACCACAAGAACTAGTGATTAAGTTAAGACTGATTATGAATATTGATGGCACAATAAAAGACACAATAGTGCTAAATAGCAGCATATATTCTAGATCGCATGCTGATACCTTTTTGACTCTAAAGAATGGATTAATAAGGGCCGCACATAGAGCTAGCCCTATAGAGGGACTTCCAAAAGAAAAATATTATGGGCCTGAAGGTTGGCAAGAAATTGAACTTACTTTCGATGCTTATAATTTAATGAATGTAGGTTAAATTGTAATAATTCGTTGACTATTCTTGATTTTAATATTAAACCACTAAAAATGTGCTTAGTAAGTTACTAATACCAAGGGGGGAATGGAAGACTCAAAAGATAAGAAAATGGTAGATATGAACGAAAACAAAGAAAATGTTTTTGAAGACCCGCAGTATATTTGCAAATCTTCCTCTTTAATTACATCATCACTAAAGAAAGGTGCTGAAGTAGCTCAAATGTCTAATGGAGATGT
>JAHZKS010000112.1 GCA_022600235.1 Alphaproteobacteria bacterium
ACTCTAATGTTTTTACAACCCTTCTGAGTCTTATCCCTGCAATATATGTTTGGACTCCTATTACTGCTAAAGATTTGATTATGTTTGTAGCCCTTGGTTTGGTTGCAAATCTTATATTATATTGTCTGTTAAAATCATTTGAAATTGTAGAAGCTTCTGCAGTAGCGCCTTATAGATATATAGAGCTTATATTTGCTTCAAGCCTTGGATATATATTCTTTGGAGAAATAATAGATTCACATATAATTTTTGGTGCAGTAATTATAATAATTGCTACATTATTTGTGATATATGAAGGATTACTAAAGAAGAAGATTCGTACTTAAATATTAGATATGTCAGATAAAAAATATACTGATTTTGGATTTCAGAAAGTACCTTTTTCTGAGAAACAATCTATGGTTAATAGTGTTTTCTCAAGGGTCGCTAATAAGTATGATTTGATGAATGACCTGATGAGCTTTGGCATCCATAGGTTGTGGAAAAAAGAATTTTTATCTTTAATACCAGAACACTCAGGATCTTTGCTGGATGTAGCGGGGGGAAGCGGTGATATATCTTTAGGATATTATAAAAATGCACAGAAATTAGGTAAGTTTCCAAATATTACATTATGTGATATCAATATCAGTATGCTCCAGTCAGCTAGAGCAAAATTCATTGATAATAACGTTTTAGGTAGAATAGAGATTGTAGTAGGGGATGCAATGGAATTGCCATTTCCAGATAATAGTTTTGATAATTTAACTATTGCATTTGGTATAAGGAATGTTGCTGATATTCAAAAAGCTTTAGGAGAATTTAAAAGGGTTCTGAAAAAAGGTGGTAAATTTTTGTGTCTAGAATTTTCTAAAGTAGATTCTAAACTATTATCAAAAATATATGAGATGTACTCTTTCAATATTATACCAAAGATAGGTAAAGTTATTACTAATGATGAAGATTCATATAAATATTTGGTTGAAAGTATAAAGAAATTTCCTACACAAGAAGCGTTTGCTAATATGATGAAAGATGCTGGTTTAGAAGGGGTGAACTACATTCCTTTATCTTCAGGGGTGGTTTCAATACATTATGGTTACAAGTTCTAGGTCATGTTTTATAACTTTATAAGATTATTAAGAATATTTGCTATTTTATACAAAAGGGGAGCATTATTTTTATTAGATGATTTAAAAATACTGCCAAAATTCTTTGTTACAATATTAAGTATTTTTGCTATTCATACAAGGTCTCTATCTACTGGGGTAAGAATCAGGCTAATTTTAGAGGATTTAGGTCCATTTTTTATTAAATTTGGGCAAACTTTAGCAACGAGAGCAGATTTAGTAGGGTATGATGTTGCGCAAGAATTATCAAAACTTCAGGATAAATTAGAGCCTAATTTAACAAAGTCGTCAGTATCTGAACTTATAGAAAAAGAATTAGGAGAAAATGTTGATAAACTTTTTAGGCATTTTTCAGACAAGCCAGTTGCCGCTGCTTCTATTGCTGAAGTTTTTAAAGCTGAAGATTTTTATGGCAACAAGCTTGCTGTTAAGATTCTAAAACCAGGTATAGAAAAAGAGTTTGATAAAGATCTGAAATTATTTTTTGCTATCGCACAAATTATACAAAAAAGATTTAAAAACTCTAAAAGATTTAGATTAATAGAAATAGTAAAATCTTTTGAGCGTACAATAAATATAGAAATGGATTTTACTCTTGAGGCAGCTGCAGCATCGGAGTTAAGTGAGAATAATTCTAAGAAATCTGGGATATATATTCCAAAAATCTTTTGGGATAAGGTATCAAAGAAAATTCTTACGATAGAATGGGTAGAAGGTTTTCCAATAAACAATGTGGGAGAATTAAAGAAGCAAAAAATTAATATAAAGAAAGTGATTTATAACTTTACTCATATGTTTTTGAACCAGGCTTATAAACATGGTTTTTTTCATGCTGATTTGCATCCTGGTAATGTTTTAGTAAGAAAGGATGGCTCTATTGCTTTAATAGATTTTGGTATCATTGGTAGGTTAGATAGAAAAACTAAAGTGTATTTAGCTGAGATACTCAGAGGATTCATTACAAAAAACTATATGCATGTTGCTAAGATTCATTTTGATGCAGGATATGTTCCAAAAAAATATTCTTTAGAAGAATTTGCTCAAGCATGTAGAGCCATAGGAGAGCCAATTGTTGGTATGTCAGCTAATGAAACATCTGTGGGTACCTTATTAACTAGGCTGTTTAAACTGACAAGAGATTTTGATATGCCTGTGCAGCCTCAATTGCTTTTAGTTCAAAAGACCACTGTAGTAGTAGAGGGTATAATATCTAGTTTAGATAAAGATGCTAATATGTGGAATATTGCAGATCCTTGGGTAAAAGAATGGGCGAAACAGAATATAGGATTTGATGCAAAAATAATGGATTTTATAGAAGATCTAGTTGAATTTATAAAGGAATCTAATAAAAGACCTGCTGAAAAAGAAGTTATAGAAGTGACAAAAACTAGTATGAAAGTTAAAATTTTTATCATAACTTTATCAGTGCTTAGCGGTATATTAATAGCAGATAAAATACTATGAGGATTGCTAGTTGGAATATCAATTCAGTACGTATTAGGTTTGATTTAATCAAAGATTTCGTAGAAAAATATGATCCAGATATTTTGTGTCTACAAGAAACGAAAACAGAAGATGACTTTTTTCCTCATAAAGAAATGCAAAGCCTGGGTTTCAATTACCGAATCATTAGAGGAGAAAAGTCCTATAATGGAGTAGCTATATTATCTAAAATTCCAATAAGTCTAGCTGAAGAGCTTACTTTCATAAATAACCAAGCCAGGCACATATCCGTCATTATTAATGATGATATAGAGTTACATAACTTTTATTTTCCTGCTGGTGGTGATATACCTGATCCAGTAGAAAATCCTAAATTTGCACATAAATTAAAATATATTGAGAATGTGTCGAACTGGTTTAAAAGATATAGATCCACAAAAGATAAAATAATTTTGTTAGGAGATTTAAATGTTGCGCCTGGTAAGAATGACGTGTGGTCTCATAAGCAGTTGTTAGATGTAGTCTGCCATACCTACATGGAAGTATATCATTTTCAGAGACTTCTAGATTCTATAAATTTCAGCGATTCTATAAGGAAGTTTGTGTCGCAGGAAGATAAATTATATACATGGTGGAGTTATCGAAATAAAGACTGGAAGAGATTTAATAAAGGTAGGAGGTTAGATCATATACTAACTACTAGCGCGTTAGAAAAATCATTAACTGGTTGTAGTATATATAAAGAAAGTAGAGATGCTGATAGGCCGTCAGATCATGTGCCTGTGTTAGTAGATTTTAACTTCTCTTGAGTGAGTTGCCTTTCGAATTTTGTATTCTAGTTTTTGGATCTATTTTTTTAAATTTGTCAGAAAATTTTATACCACTCTTCATGATTTCTTGTACTTTTTCTTCTAGTCCTGGAAAATTCATGTTCTGGTCTTTAGGAGATATACTTGTTGCAAGTTTCTTTTGTCTTTCTTTGTAAAGTTCTTGTATGGTGATAGTTGAAAATTCTTTTTTAAGTCTAGATTGTTCTTGGGCTGAGATTTTTTCAGCTGATATTTGGAGTTTTTTAGATTTTTTGCTTAATGTAGCTATAAGATTCTTACTTAATACAGTCATTGCAGAATGTTTATCGACTGAGGATCCTAGTTTTCTCAATAGGTTTATTATGGTCATAATCTCATTATATATTAGTTCTTTTTGGTCTATTGGTATAGAGTCGAAATCAATAAAATCTTCTTCTCTGCCAGAGAAAAATCTTATTATATCTTCAAATAGTGCGATGATATCTTCTTCAAGGTTATCAGAGGAGTGTTTTGCACATAGTTCTCCTATTATTTTATCAATAGTCTGGTGAAGTTTTGGATTTGTAGATTTGCCGTTACTCATTATAGAAGCCTTAATATATATGAATTAATTCTATTTTTTTTTCATTAACGAAAGGTTAACTGTTAGGTGTCTAGTTTGTGTTTGTGTATCTGTCTCAGTATGTTTCTTGCGATAATAGTTGGAAAAGTTCCTCCGGTAATATACTTGGTTGGGCTATAATCATCATTTCCAATCCATACCCCTATTATATGTTTGTCTGTATATCCAATAAACCATGCGTCTCTAAAATCTTGCGAAGTTCCAGTTTTGCCACTAACTTTGAAACTAGATGCTGCTTTTCGTGCACTACCATCTATTACAGCTCTTCTAAGTAGAAATTGCATTTTCTCAGTTGCATCTGCGGAAATAACTCTCTTTTCAATAATGTTAGATTTTTTATATATTGGTTCATCATTTTTTCTATTTACTATGTAATCTATAGATTGTGTGTCTAGAAATAATCCATTATTTGCTATTATTCCATGTGCCTTTGTAATTTCTAGCAAAGTGTTAGAAGAAGATCCTAGGGCCGATGCTAAATTGTAATCTATGTGCGATTCAATTCCTAGCTTGCGTGCAGTTTTAATGACTTTTGATACTCCGACCTTCTCCATAAGTTGGATGGATATAGTATTAAGAGATTTTCTAAAACCTTCTTCTAGCGTTATTTCTCCAAGAAAATTTTTATGAAAATTTTGTGGCTCCCAGTCATCATATTTTATTGGTTTGTCTTCAATTTTATTATCAGGAGAGAATCCATTTTCCATGGCTGATGTATATACTATAGTTTTAAAAACTGATCCAGATGGTCTGGAGGCTTGCGTTGCTCTGTTAAAGCTGCTTCTTGAAAAATCTGTTCCTCCTATCATGCTTAATATATTTCCATTGTAATCCATTATTATTACCGCACCTTCATTGGCATTGCGTTTTTCCTTTATAGTTTTCATTTCTCTAGTGAATGCAGATTTTGCTATAGAGTGTATTGATTTATCAAAGGTAGTTTTGACTATAATATCTCCTGAATCTTCACTGCTGACATAGTCGTATATTTGATCATAAACCCAATTTGTGAAATAGTCTCTTCTTATAGAACCCATAAGCTTTGTATCTAAAATAACAGAAGAATTTGTTGCTTCTTTTAATTGGTCATTACTTATAAAATTTGCTTCATGCATATTCAGTAGTATCTGATATGCTCTGCTTCCACTCAGATCTTTATTATTATTAGGAGAGAAACGGGAAGGAGACTTTAAAAGACCTGCAAGTAAGGCGGATTCATATAGGTTTAAGTCTTGCACATTTTTTGCGAAATAGTATTTTGCAGCTGCAGATATTCCAAATATTCCAGAGCCCATATATGCTCTATTAAGATAAGTGGTTATTATTTGTTGTTTTGAATATTTTCTTTCTATTTCTAAAGCTAAAAATGCTTCTTTGAATTTTCTAGTTAATTTTCTTTCTGATGTTAAGAACATTATTTTAGCAAGCTGTTGTGTTATTGTACTTCCACCTTGAACAGTTCTTCCGGCTCTAAAGTTTGCAGCTGTAGCTCTTATTATTCCTGATATATCAATGCCAAAATGATCAAAGAATTTTCTATCTTCTGTCGCAATAACAGCATTTATAAGATCACGCGGTATTTCGTAATAATTTACGTGTTTTCCGTGCATATCTCCGTATACAGCTAGTACATCACCTTGGTTATCAAGCATGGTTACTTTGTTTCCATGTTGGTATGGCTCTGCTATGGCATCTATGCTTGGAAGGTCATGAAATATGTATAGTAAATACGCAAGAAAAAATGTTGTAAGCCATGCGCCTATAATAATAAAATAGCGAAAATAGAAAATTATACCTTTGTGTTTTTTATCTAATTTTAGTGTACTCAAAAATCTTTTTACTTTTGATACAAAAACTCTTATCTTATTTAGATCTAAAGACATTCTTTATTGGTGTGTATGAATATAAAAAATAATAGTTTGGTTTATCTAAGTATATATTTGAAGAAGTATAAATTAAATCTATTTTTAGTTTTTGTTGCTTTAGTTTTTTCTGCACTGTCCGTATTAAGCATAGGTGTTGCTGTTAGATACTTTGTAAATTACGGTTTTTCTTCTGGTGATTCAAACTCATTGAATATAGCTGCAATAACATTATCTGGTATTTTATTAGTATTAGCATTGTCTAGTGCAATTAGGTCTTATCTAATTAACATGATATGTGAGAAAGTGGTAATTGATATTAACAGAGATATTTATAAAAGACTTCTTAATACATCTATTTCTTATTTTGAAAAAATCAGTGTATCAGATCTAGTATCAAGGTTAACAAATGATACTCAATTGATACAAAACGTCATTAATTCAGTTTTTTCATTTTTCATTCGTAACAGCATTATGATGATAGGCGGGATTATTTTATTATTTGCAACAAACACATTACTGACAATGTATGTTGTAACCGCTGTGCCTGTGATAGTATTTCCTATTATGATAATATCAAAAAAAGTAAGGTCATCTTCTAAAGATGCACAGACTAAATTGTCTAGAATGGGAAGCCATATAGCTGAAACCCTTTCAGGGATAAGGTTAGTTAAAGTGAGTAATGCCGAAAAATACGAAGAGAATAATTTTGCACATCTTACCAAAGAATATATTGATAGTGCTATTATGCGCAATACTTCTAGGTCTATGTTAGTTGGTATTGTTATAGGTTTAGTATCTATATCTACATTGGTGGTGCTCTGGATAGGTGGTCATCAGGTTCTATTAAGTAATATGAGTAGCGGTGAATTGGTTTCTTTTGTTTTTTATTCAATAATTGTTGCTTCTTCTATGGGTGGTATGTCTGAAGTGATAGGAGATATAAATAGAGCGTCTGGTGCTGCAGAAAGAATAGTAGAGCTATATTCTTTGGAATCATCTAGTAATTCTGTGATCAAGAGTAATGCTTTAGAAATAGACAAATCTATTAATATAGATTTTGAAAAAGTATCTTTTTATTACCCATCCAGAGCAGAAAAAAATATATTAGAAAATTTTTCTTTTTCTATGCATTCAGGTGATAAAGTAGCATTGGTAGGGAAATCTGGCTCTGGAAAGACTACCATAGTGAGTCTTCTCCTTAGGTTTTATAAGCCTACTAAGGGTAAAATTATTGTGAATGATGTTGATATCCAAACTTTATCTGTAAAAGAGTTAAGAGATAGAATCGGAATAGTGTCACAAGAAACCTTCATTTTTTCTAACACAGCATTATATAATATAGCTTATGGTAGTAGTGGTAAAAGCAAGGAAGAAATTATCAATGCAGCTAAATTAGCTAACATACATGAATTTATAGAATCTTTGCCTGAAGGATATAATACTCATCTTGGAGAAAGAGGTTCCGCTCTTTCGGGCGGGCAGAAGCAAAGGATAGCAATTGCTAGAGTGCTTCTGAAAGATCCTCAGATTCTAATTCTAGATGAGGCAACTAGTAACTTGGACGAAGAAAATGCTAAAATAATTCAGTGCGAATTAGAAAGTTTAATGAAGAGTAGGGCTACATTAATTATATCGCATAGGGCAAATGCTGTAAGAAATTGTAATAAAATTATTTCTTTAGACGAAGGAAAAATAATAGACTGTGACGCTCTGCATGAAAAAAAGAAAATGTTTCAAGATATATAGGTGCTTTGCAACAGTACTGAATAGGTTTGTGATCTTTTGTTTTGTATTCGAGCTAAAATTGCAATAAATACAATTTTTATGATATATTTTGTAATAGATATTCTATTTAAGGTGTATCAAGTTATTTTATGGGTTTGTTGTCCAAAAAAAAGCATTCAGTAGCAGATAAAACCAATAAGAGTTGGTATGCGGATAGGTATGAGTCTATTTCTGTTCAAAGAAATATGTTGTTCTTTATCTCTCTTATAGCTCTTATTGCTACTATTATTGCTGTAATATTCATTTCTAAAGTTACTCTAAGTAAAACGATAGAGCCTCTAGTTGTGGAGGTTGAGGATAAAAGTGGTTTTACCAATATTGTTAATCCTAACGAAGATGAGAAGTGGACCACAAGCAAATCAATAAACGTATTCTTTCTTGTTGAATATTTGAGGGCGAGGGAGTCTTACAGTGTTGCTTCTTATGTGCAAAATTATAATACAGTAGTTAGGCTTATGTCTTCTGCCGAGGTGTATAACCAATTCAAAAATGTATTGAACAATACTGACACAAATCCAGTGATAAAATATGGCGCTAATAATAGTACAACTATCAAAATAAGATCAATGCAGTTTCTAGAGTCTACTCCAGAAGAAAGTAGTGCTCAGATTAGATTCTCTATTATAGAAGAAGGAAACCAGAAGAAGCAGTATAATAAAATTGTTTCTATAGTCTGGAGTTATATTCAAATGGATCTCAATTTTGAAGACAGAACAATTAATCCTTTGGGTTTTCAAGTTAAGGCTTATTCTATCTCAAATGATGTAGGTGATTAAAATGCTAGAAAAATTTATAAGTTTTATAACAATTATTTGCTTTTGTGTTGGGCTAGCTTCTGCAGAAGTTCCTGTAGCAACAGATAGTCGTATTAAAACCTATGTTTACAATCAGAATGATGTTTATTTAATCTTAATAAGCAGTGGATTTCAATCTAGTATAGAGTTTGAGAAAGGTGAGGTAATAAAGACTCTATCTATGGGAGATAGCTATTCTTGGACTCTGACTCCTGTAGGTAATCGTTTGTTTATCAAGCCTATGGAGAATAATGTTCGTACAAATATGACAGTGATAACAAATCTCAGAACATATCAATTCGATATTGCATCTAAATCTGAAGATTTAGATGCTAGTGATATAGCGTATGTGATTAGATTTTACTACCCTAATAAAATTAAGGTATAGTTAATGAAAGAAGGTGATGGGAAGGATCTTGAGAATGAAGGTTTAGAGTCTGAATCTTATGATGATGAGTCTAAAGGAGAGGTGGAAAATCAAGAAGTTGATATGCTTGATGAATCTCAAGATGCAGCTGAAGATTTAGATGAAGAATATGTTGAAGAAGATAAGAATCAATCTCAAATCTCTCAGATAAAATCATTAGTAAGTCAAGATCCTAGAAAAAGCATGATGATGCTAGTTGTGTTTTTAGTGGTAATGGGTGGAGTAATTTATTACTTTTTTTATGATAAATCATCTGATGTTATACCAACAACAGGAACTCCATCTACTCTTGACGGTAATAAGGGAAAAGAAATAAATAAGGTTGTTACTCCTAAAGTTGTAGGGTCATCTGCTCCTGCGCCTGAATATTCTTTGGCTATAGATCCAAGTAAGCTAAGCTTAAATGATAATAAGCAGGAAGATGTAAAAGTAGAAGTGATAAATAACGTGCAATCACCTCCAAAGCCAGCAGATCCAAAGAGTCCTGGTCCAGCTCCAAGCCCTGCACCTAGCTATCAGGCGAAGCCTAGCATTAATCAATCTCCACAGGTAGTTTCTTCTGCTCCAGAGTTTCAAAAGAAGACAGACGAAGAAGCAAAGCAAAAAGCAAAAGATACAAAATTAAAATCTTCGTTAATGTTAGTTGGAGGGAAATCTGAAGGAGCTTCTGCTAAAGGTTCTCAGGATTCTCAAAATAAGACTAGAGATTTATCTGCAAATTTTAGTGTTGAAGCAAGTACAGCTCCTGTATCTAGGTTAACTAAAGTTGGTAATATGTCTCATCTTATAACTCAAGGAAAAATAATAGAGGCTGTTTTAGAAACTCCGGTGAATACTAACTATAAAGGTCCTATTAGAGCGGTGATTAGTAGAGATGTATACTCAGAGCTTGGTGAAAATGTATTGATCCCGAAAGGTTCAAGAGTGATAGGAAATCTTATAGATGGATATAGAGCAGGTCAAACTAGAGTGTTATTAAAATGGAGCCGTGTTATTTTGCCTAGTGGTTATGATATAAAAGTGGAAGGTTCTCCAGGAGTAGACAAATTAGGTATGATAGGAATAGAAGGTGTTGTTGATAGACAATTCTGGAATACTCTTGGTAATACAGTGTTGTTAAGTGCTTTAAATGTAAGTTTGGCAAAAGTTTTAGAGAGCGAATTTGGTGTTAGTGATAGTACAAGTACAACAACAGTTGCAACAGATGGAAGTCAAACAACTAATAGTACATCTACTGCTACTCAAGATGCTATAAAAGATCAGATAGATGATATCTCTGATGGTTTAAAAAATTGGGTTACAAGTAATTTTGCTACTACTCCTTTTATTACTGTTGATCAAGGGACAGTTGTGAAAATATTTGTAAATGCTGATATACAATTTCCTAGCGATATATCAAGTGGTGTGAATATACTAAAATGACAGTAATTAATTATGCTGCGTTAGAAACTTTTTTACTTCCTTTTCATGCTTTATTTGCAGAAGAAGGTGTGTCAGAAATATCTGTGAATACTCCAGGGGAGGTATGGGTAGAAAATCGTGGTGAAACAAGAAAAGAGAAAGTACCGGAATTAGACTTAGACCATCTTAAGAATTTAGGTAAATTAGTTGCACAATCTACTGAACAGATGGTCAGCGAAGAAAAGCCATTGCTTTCTGCAACATTGCCTAATGGATACCGTATACAGATTGTATTTCCTCCTGCTGCAGAGATAGGTACTGTATGTCTTTCTATACGTAAAAACTCTGCTGTTAATTTTACTTTGCAGCAATATGAAAAAATGGGAGCATTTGCAAAAACTGTTACCAATGTTAAAAAAGATCCTGTAGATAAAGTTTTATTAGGTCATTTGAAAAATCATGAGATAAAAGAATTTTTGTCTTTAGCTGTGAAATCAAAAAAGAATATCATTATTAGTGGAGGTACTTCAACTGGTAAAACAACATTCACTAATGCCGCATTACTTGAGATTCCTGAAGATGAAAGGCTTATTACATGTGAGGATGCTAGGGAAGTCAAACTACCTCATCACCCTAACAAAGTCCATCTTCTTGCATCGAAGGGAGGGCAAGGTAGAGCTAATGTGACCATGCAAGATTTAATTGAGGCGTGTTTGAGGCTGAGGCCTAGTAGAATTATAGTAGGAGAAATTAGGGGTGCTGAAGCCTTTAGTTTCCTTAGAGCTATTAATACAGGTCATCCAGGTTCTATTTCAACTGTCCATGCAGATACTCCTACTATGGCACTGGAGCAATTGAAATTAATGGTGATGCAAGCAGGTCTTGGAATGCCACCTGAAGAAGTTAAGAAATATATAGTTGCAGTTGTAGATATAGTGGTGCAATTAAAAAGAGCAGATAAGGGTCTGCGTTATGTATCAGAAATTTATTTTAAAGGTGATCCTTCTAGAAAAATTTAAATATGAATGAAGTTAAAAATAACATTTTAAGACTTATAGTATTGCTGTTGGGGTTAACAGTTGCGACTTATGTAGCTGCAGCAATATTTATGCCTCTTGCCTACGGAAGATCGTATATTGAAATTATCAAATTTGATAATTCATATTTTCAGAGAAATATATCATTAGTAACATTTTTTCTGCAGCAATTACTTTATTATGTTAACTGGATGATAGTAAATAAAACTATTGTAAGTTTATCAGATCATAATCATTTTGCTCTTAAATTATTTGGTTCCGCCGTAGCAAGTTTGGGTATCTATATTTATATAGTTTCAATTAAATTTAATGAACTAATGGATTGGGTTCCTTATAAAGAAGGAGAGAAAATTCATGGTGATGCACATTGGGCTACAGAAAGAGATATAGAACGCGCTAATCTAAGAGAAAAGAGTGGTATGCTTCTTGGTCAAGATAAAAAAGGGTATTACGTTGCAGGTGGTTATCAACATACTTTATTATTTGCTCCTACGGGTTCTGGTAAAGGTGTTGGTTTTGTTATTCCAAATTTGTTATTTTGGCAAGAATCTTGTGTTGTTCATGATATTAAACTTGAGAACTATGAGCTTACTAGTGGTTGGAGAGAGAAACAAGGTCAGAAATGCTTTGTTTGGGCTCCTGCAGACCCTGATGGTCATACACATTGTTATAATCCTTTAGATTGGATTAGTAATAAGCCTGGTCAGATGGTTGACGATGTACAAAAAATTGCTAACTTGATTTTGCCGAAGCAAGAGTTTTGGACAAATGAAGCAAGAAGTTTATTTGTTGCTGTTGTTTTGTATTTGATAGCAGTTCCAGAGAAAGTTACATCGTTTGGTGAGGCAGTGAGGACTATGAGAAGTGATGATGTTGCTTATAATCTTGCTGTAGCATTAGATACTATAGGTGAATATTTGCATCCAGTCGCATATATGAATATAGCTGCTTTCTTGCAAAAAGCAGATAAGGAAAGATCTGGTGTTATATCTACTTTAAACTCCTCATTAGAATTATGGGCAAACCCTTTGATTGATACAGCGACTGCTTCAAGTGATTTTAACTTTCAAAAGTTAAAAAAAGAAAAGATGACAGTCTATGTGGGTCTGACTCCTGATAATATCAAGAGGCTAGAAAATTTGATGCAGATTTTTTATCAACAGGCTACAGACTTTTTAACTAGAAAAATACCAGATAAAAAAGAAGAGCCTTATGGTGTTTTATTTATTATGGATGAGTTTCCTACGCTTGGTAAGATGGAATCATTTAAAGCTGGTATAGCATATTTTCGTGGATATGGTGTAAGGCTATTTCTTATTATACAAGATACTCAACAGTTAAAAGGAATATATGAAGATTCTGGGATGAATTCATTTCTATCAAACTCTACATACCGTATTACTTTCTCAGCAAACAATGTTGAAACTGCAAACCTAATTTCTCAACTATGTGGTAATAAGACAGTTGAAGCAATATCTCAAAGTAAGCCTAAATTCTTGGATTTTAATCCTGGTAGTAGGTCAATGAATGTTTCTCAGACCCAAAGAGCATTATTACTGCCTCAGGAGGTGTTGCAGTTACCTAAAGATGACCAAATAGTTTTGATTGAATCATTTCCTCCAATAAAATCTAAGAAGATAAAATATTATGCTGATGATTTCTTTAAACAAAGGCTAT